>JAADGW010000028.1:1258-9793 GCA_013152145.1 Deltaproteobacteria bacterium | reverse complement strand
AATTTTCTTCAAAACCACTCCTCAACTTGACTCAAAACGATGTTTACCCTGCGCCGTACCGCCAGCATAACAATGCCCCCCTCATTGATCCTGCAGTGCCTGCTCCATGGCCAGTCCGGCTTGCGAAAGGAAAATGCCGAAAGTCGTTGCCGCTTTGATCGGGCCATTATCAGGATAATTATCACCATACAACATGGCAACAACCTTACCGTCACTGACCAGCGGACCGAGAAAAACTTCATCGGGAACACCGCCCAGAATTTTGCTTAACGTTTGTTCTGCAACGCTCTGTTCAAGAGCTGAACAGAGGACATTTTTTTCCTGCAGAGCGCGTGAGAACAGTGAGTCCGGCTCAACATCGAGTCGCAGCTCACGGACCAGCTCATCAGCCGTGGTCGACAGGCCGGTAAGACCGAATTGCCCCAGGCCGACCAGTTGTCGGCCACGCACATCAAAAATGATTGCCCGGTTCATGATTTCACTGGCATAGCGCAGAATCAGCAGAATAATCCCGCTCCCCATGGACGAATATTCCAGTTCGGCGAGCATCCCGCGCAATAACATCAGGCCCTCATCATCCAGGCGTTTTTCGAGGAATTCAATCTCTGCTTCCAAGACAGCGTCATCAGCATCGTCGACACCATCCCGATGACCGGCAAAGTGCCTCCCTTTCACCACCAGCCGCGGTGAAGAAATCCCCTTCTCCAGCATAAAATCAAAGGGGTTGACCGATGTGCTGCCGAACGCCTGTGGTTCACCCAACTGAAACAAAAATGAACCTTTGTCCCAGGTAAAAAAACCGGAAACAATTTCCTCGATCTGGCGTTTAACGATTGCTTCTATCGCTGCCGGTGGAACCTGGCAAGTGGCGGCTAATATCGCCCCCAGCGGCTGGTGACAGCGGAGCCCGGATTGCCGCACCAGGGCGGCCTCAACCTGCTGAGCAGTAACAATGTTGTGCTGTATCAGTAACCGACCGAGGGTTTCCGGGGACCGGGTAGAGGTGGCACGGACAACCTGCCCCTCCAGAAAGGTAATCGTGCCGGTCTCCTGTTCATTGCTCAAAGAGAGCATCCCTGACTTTTTACTCAGGCTGATAATCTGCAGAATCTCACTGATCCCCAGATCTTCAAGATAGCCCTCAAGGCCCATAATGGAAAATCCCGAACAGAAATCGGAGCAGCGCCCCGGTTAGACTTCTAACTGAACAGCCCGTCACTATGTAAGATAAGGACAGTTTAATATAGCGAAGAAAGAGCCCCGAGTAAAGATTTTGTTCCGCCTCAGCCCTGCCTCCCCCGGCCCTTGAATTGAATACGGATCGGCACCCGGTCAAATCCGAACTTTTCCCTGAAACAATTCGTTAAATAGCGCTGGTAAGAAAAATGGATGTCGTCCGGACGATTGGTAAACAGGACAAAAGTCGGCGGTCGAACCGCCCCCTGAGCGGCATAATAGAATTTGATCCGCTGACCGCGCACCATTGATGGCGGGTTTTTCTGCAGAAATTCTTCCAGCCCCTTATTCAGCCGGGCGGTCGGAATCCGCTGATTGAATTCTTCGAAAACCTCGGCGACGGTCGACATAATCTTCGAAACCCGCTGTCCGCTCAGAGCAGACACAAACACCAGCGGCGCGAAAGGCAGATACTTGAAACGCCGCCGCACCTCGGCAACAAAGTTGCCCATGGTCTGATTATCTTTTTCCAGCAGGTCCCATTTATTAACCACCAGCACCAGCGCCCGACCCTTTTCGAACGCGTATCCGGCGACCGACAGGTCCTGATCGGTCACCCCTTCGGCGGCATCGATCACCATCAACACCACGTGGGCGCGGTCCATCGCCTTTAACGCGTTGATTGCACTGTATTTCTCCAGCGTCTGGCTGACCTTCCCTTTGCGGCGGATACCGGCGGTATCGATCAGCACATAACGCTTTTCGTCGTGCACAAAAGGCGTGTCGATGCTGTCCCGGGTGGTGCCGGAGGTCGGATTCGCCACCACCCGCTCATAACCGAGCAAACGGTTCACCAATGATGATTTGCCGACATTCGGCCGACCGACGACCGCCATCCGGACTTCGTCTTCCGGTTCCGGGTTTTCTGCGACCGGCGGCAGCAAAACCTCCAGATCATCGATAAGATCGTTGATACCGCGACCGTGCTCCGCGGACAGGGAATAAAACCTGTCAATCCCGAGCGCATAAAATTCGGTGGCCGCCAGCTCCTGCTTTTCACCGTCAACCTTGTTGACCAGGTAAAAGACCGGTTTGTCGATGCGCCGGAGCATGTCCGCCACCTCTTGATCCGCCGCGGTCAATCCTTCTTTGACATCCATCAGAAAGAAAATGATGTCGGCCTCTTCCACCGCCAGTTGCGACTGCTCACGCATCTGGACCAGCAACCGATCTTTACTGGCCGGCTCAAAGCCACCGGTATCGATCAGAAGAAACGGTCGGGGAAAACGGTTCACTTCAGCATAATGGCGATCACGGGTGACGCCGGGGAAATCCTCGACGATCGCCTTGCGTTTACCGAGCAGGCGATTGAACAGAGTCGATTTGCCGACATTCGGTCGGCCGACGATGGCAACAACAGGTAACATCTATTTTAATTCTTTCTCTTCACTCGTAGCCGAGTTCGCGCAGCATCCGTTCACTCTGACTCCAGTCCTTGTCAACCCGGACAAAGAGTTCAAGAAACACCCGGGTGCCGAGAAAACGTTCGATCTCCCGGCGGGCATCCTGCCCCAGGGTACGGATCATCTGCCCGCCCTTGCCGACGATGATTTTTTTATGACTGTCCCGCTCCACATGAATTGTCGCCTGAATCACCACCAGATTCTTCTCCGGTTTCTCTTCAAAACTTTCCACCTGTACCGCGACACCGTAGGGGATCTCTTCATTGGTCCGGCGCATCACCTTTTCACGGATCATTTCGGCCACGATGAAACGCTCCGGTTGATCGGTGAGCACGTCGTCCGGGTAGTACTGTGGACCCTGCGGCAGATAGGGTTCAATCGCCTGTAACAGTT
The DNA here is from genome assembly GCA_013152145.1 of Deltaproteobacteria bacterium. GTDB lineage: Bacteria > Desulfobacterota > Desulfuromonadia > Desulfuromonadales > Geopsychrobacteraceae > Malonomonas. The sequence continues at coordinate 6,761 of JAADGW010000028.1, read as the reverse complement.
GCGGAACCCCATCCCCGTTTTCAGCGCAAATCGGCACCACTTCTTTAAACTGAAAGCGTTTCGCATAGGCATCGATCAGCTGCAGCAGGCTCGGCGGGTCAACCATGTCGATCTTGTTGATCACCAGACAGACCGGTGTCCCGGCTTTTTCCAGCAGTTTGAGGATGAATTCATCACCACCGCCCGGCTTATCGTTGGCCTCGACCAGAAACAGAACCAGATCGACATCATTGCAGGCGCGGATCGCCTGATCGACCATATAACGGTTCAACTTGCCTTTCGGTTTGTGGATGCCGGGGGTATCGACAAACATTGCCTGTCCACCGGTAAAGTTGTGGATCCCGAGAATCCGGTTGCGGGTGGTCTGCGGTTTATTTGAAGTAATCGCTATCTTCCGGCCGAGAATCTGATTCAGCAGCGTCGACTTGCCGACATTCGGCCGGCCGACAATGGCAACAAATCCTGATTTGAAAGTCTCTGTCATTAACCGTTCTCACACTTTCGTACTAAAGAATGATCGAGGGCTGCCGCTGCAGCTTGCTGTTCTGCGCGTTTTTTAGTGGGTCCGCTGCCGCTGCCGAGTAATTTGCCGTCAAAACGTACTTCCATCGCAAAAATCCGTTCGTGGTCAGGGCCGGTCACCCGGGTCAGCAGATATTCGGGAAGTCGGCCATAGCTTGCCTGCAAACGCTCCTGCAAGCAGGTTTTATAATCTGTGCCGTAGCGTGATCGGGCGGTGTTTTCAATCGCCTCGACAAAGATTTTTTCGACGGCCCGACAGGCAGCGGTGAAACCACCATCGCAATAGACCGCCCCGAGCAGTGCTTCGAGCGCGTCCGACAACAGGCTCGGTTTTTCACGACCGCCGCTCTTTTCTTCTCCCTTGCCGAGCCGTAAGCCCTTCCCCAGCCGGATCTGCCGGGCGATCGCAGCCAGGCCGACCTCGCTCACCACTTCTGAGCGGATCCGGGTCAAGCCGCCTTCCGGGATGTCCGGATAATGATGATAAACCCATTCGCTGATCGCCAACTCAAGGACCGCATCACCTAAAAATTCCAATCGCTCGTTGTGCAGAGCCCCTTCCGACTGTTCGTTGCTGAATGACTTATGGGTCAACGCCTGCAACGGTAACTGCGGGTTTTTAAACTGATATCCGAGCACGGATTCCAACGTTCTGATATAAGATGACACTATTTTCTCCAGATCAAGGGATGATTGCAGCGGAGTATAGCCAAAAGGTCCGGACAGTTCAAACTGTTTACCGGTTCGAATGGGAAGTATCGCCATTTGCAGATGGAATGTTTAAACTTGATTCAGTCACAGCGCTTTCTCTATAATGGTCTATTTTTGAGGCAGCCGGATGTGCCGCGGTGCATTGATCATCCTTCAGGGATAACGGCTTGGGCCCCTTATATAATACGGATAACATAGATTAGATGGCACCATTTATAACCTTCGAAGGAATCGAAGGCTCGGGAAAAACGACCCAGATCCGCCTGCTCGCACAACGTCTGCAACAACAGGCTGCCGAGGTGCTGCAAACCCGTGAGCCCGGCGGCTGCCCGATTGCCGACCAGATCCGCGGTATTCTGCTGCATCCCGACAATGCGTCGATGGTATCACGCACCGAGCTGCTGCTCTACGCTGCGGCCCGGGCCCAACATATCGAGGAGATCGTTCGACCCGCGCTGGCAGCGGGCAAACTGATCCTCTGCGACCGTTTTACCGATGCCACCCTCGCCTATCAGGGTGATGGCCGCGGTCTTGACCGGGAGTTGATTATTCAGCTCAACCGCCTGGCGGCCGGCAACTGCAGTCCGGATCTGACCCTGCTGTTCGACCTGCCGGTCGAAACCGGTCTCGGTCGAGCCAGACGGCGTGAAGCGGACCGGCAGGACAGTTCGGAGGGACGTTTTGAGCGGGAGCAACGTGACTTTCATCAACGTATCCGGGACGGCTACCTGGCTCTGGCCGCAGCCGAACCGCAACGTTTTGTCATTATTGACGCCGCCCGGCCAGCGAACCAGGTCACCCGCCAGGTCGCTGCTGCCGTCGGCGCGTTCTTCCAACCGACAACCGGGGCACTATGACCTTTGCTTCCATTATCGGCCATGATCGGCAGAAGAACATTCTCCGCCGCGCCTTGGAAAACCGGCGGATCGCCCACGCCTACCTGTTTGAGGGCCCGGACGGTATCGGCAAACGCCTGGTCGCCCTGGCCCTGGCACGAGCGCTGCTCTGCCAATCGGGACAGGGCTGCGGCGACTGCGGCCCATGCCGGAAAGTCGACCACAACAATCATCCCGATATCCACCTGCTCGATGCCGACGGCGCGACAATCAAAATTGATCAGGTCCGCGCTCTGCAGAAAGAACTGTCCCTGCGACCGCTGGAGGGACGCTACAAAATCTGCCTGATCGACGGCGCCGAACAGTTCAACCCGGCAGCGGCCAATGCACTCCTGAAAACCCTGGAAGAACCGCAACCGAACACCCTGATCATTTTACTGAGCAGCCAGCCGGAAGCCCTGCTGAGCACGATCCGGTCGCGTTGTCAGCGCCTGCCGTTTCAACGCCTGCCGAAACCGCGGCTGACTGAAATCCTGGCGGATCGGCTGGAACTGTCGGAGACCGAAGCGGCGGTGCTGGCCGCCTTGTCGGACGGCAGTTTCAAAAAAGCCCTCGGACAAAACAAAGAATTGTATCTTGAACGACGGCGCGAACTGTTACGATCACTGCTGGCACTTTCCCCCGGCAGCACGATTCCCCTGTTCAAGCTGGCGGATGAATTGGTCGCCGACAAGGACCAGCTGGTGGAAATCCTGGAAATTTTTCAAGCTTTTTTCCGTGATCTGCTGCTGCTGAAACATGGTCGTCCGGAGACCGAGCTGGTCAACCTGGATATGAAGGAAACCCTTTATCGGCAACTGAAAAAAGAAACCGCCTCCACCCTGCTGCAAAAGCTGCAAGCCCTTGATGCCGGGCGCTACCACCTGCAACGCAATGTCAACCGGCAACTGGCGATGGAAATCATGCTGATGCGCATGAATGCCGCCTGACACGCGCTGTCATATAAAAGGATTTAAAGACCGATGGAAACATTACGCTTAGTCAGCATTTCATTCCATACCGCCGGTAAGGTTTTCGATTTTGATGCCCGGGATTTCGAGCTGAAGGTCGGCAATCTGGTGGTCGTGGAGACCGAGCGCGGCCGGGCACTCGGCAACGTGGTTCGTGAACCGCGCGAGGTCGCTCCTGATGCGGCGCCACCGAAACTCAAAGGGGTCCTGCGGCTCGCCAATGAGGCGGACAGGGAGATGGCGAAAAGCAATGCACAGCGGGAAACTGATGCCCTGAAATTCTGCCAGCAACGGGTCCAGCAACGACACATGGAGATGAAACTGGTTCGTGCCGAGTACCTGTTCGATGGCTCGAAGATCATCTTCTATTTCACCGCCGACGGCCGGGTTGATTTTCGTGAGCTGGTTCGCGATCTGGCCCAGTACTTCCGCACCCGCATCGAGATGCGCCAGATCGGGGTACGTGACGAGGCAAAACTGGTCGGCGGCCTCGGGGTCTGCGGCCGCGAACTCTGTTGCAGCAGCCACCTGCGTAACTTTGCCCCGGTTTCGGTCAAAATGGCCAAGGCCCAGGGTCTGGCCCTCAACCCGGCTAAAATCTCCGGTCAGTGCGGTCGCCTGCTCTGCTGCCTGGCCTACGAATATGAAACCTACAGCGAGCTGCGGAAAAATCTGCCTAAATGCGGAAAAAAGATCCAGTTGGAATCAGGCCCTGCTGAGGTTATTGCTCTCGATGTGCTGGCGCAAAAGATGACCGTTTGTTGCGCCAACGGTGATCGCTGCCAAGTTCATATTGAAGAGTTGCAAAAAGGTTTTGACAAACCGGCCGCGGACAAAGCACAGTCGGCAGAGAAAACGACCGCTAAACCCAAGCAGTCCGACGCGCAAAAACCAAAAGAGGCCGCAGGGAAAAAGGATGCCCGACGCGGCAATCGGCGTTCGAACAATCGTAACCGTCGGGCAAAGAATCCCCAGACGCCGTCAGAGCAGAAGCCGCCGGAACCGCAACCGAAAAAATCACCACAACCGCCGCAGGAAAACACCGCCGACGCGGAAAAAAGTCCAGCCCGGCGGCGCAGACGGCGGCCCCGGCGACGCACCAACAGACCGAAACAGCCGGACAATAATTCTTGAACCTTTAATGCAATCCGTATCTTAAGGAGAGCTTTGCATGAGTCAAACATTCTATATCACCACGCCGATCTACTACGTCAATGATGTCCCGCACATCGGCCACGCCTACACCACCCTGGCCTGCGACGTCATGGCCCGCTACAAACGGTCACGCGGCTACGACGTCGCCTTTTTGACCGGCACCGACGAACATGGGCAAAAGGTCGAGACCGCCGCCAAGGCAAACGGTGAGACCCCGCTGGAGCTGGCGGACCGGGTGGTCAAACGCTTTCAGGCGTTGTGGGAGAAGCTGAACTGTTCGAACACCGACTTTATCCGCACCACCCAGGAACGTCACAAGCATACCGTCTCCGAACAGTTCAAAAACATCGAGGCCAAGGGCGATATTTACCTCGGCTACTACGAAGACTGGTACTGCACGCCCTGCGAAACCTTCTGGACTGAAACCCAGCTGATAGACGGTACCTGTCCCGACTGCGGCCGCGAGACGACCAAGCTCAAAGAAGAGTCCTATTTCTTCCGCATGAGTAAATATCAGGACCAGCTGCTCAAATACATTGAAGAGAACCCTGATTTCATCCAGCCGAAATCACGCCGCAACGAAATCCTCAGTTTCGTCCGCGAAGGCTTGCGCGACCTGTCAATCTCACGCACCTCATTTTCCTGGGGCATCCCGGTGCCGGGCAACGAAAAACATGTCATCTATGTCTGGTTTGATGCGCTGACCAACTATATTTCCGCCCTCGGTTACCCGGAAGATAAAAACGGCGATTTCGCCAAGTACTGGCCGGCGGTGCACGTGATCGGCAAGGACATCCTGCGCTTTCATGCCGTTTACTGGCCGACCTTCCTGCTGGCAGCCGGTCTGCCATTACCGAAGAAGGTTTTTGCGCACGGCTGGTGGACTGTCGAAGGGCAGAAAATGAGCAAGAGTCTGCGCAACGTGGTCGAGCCGAATATGCTGATCGACAAGTACGGTGTCGATGCGATCCGCTATTTCCTGCTGCGTGAAGTGCCCTTCGGCCTGGATGGCGATTTCTCACATAATGCGCTGATACATCGTATCAACTCCGACCTGGCCAATGACCTCGGTAACCTGGTCAGCCGCTCCACGGCGATGGTGAATAAATACTTCGGCGGGAAACTGCCGGAAGCCGGGCCGGCCAACGAAATCGATCAGACACTGATCGACCAGATTCCGGCGACCCTGAAAAAAGTTGACGAGTTCCTCGAAGATATGGCCTTCAACAAGGCGCTGATGGCGATCTGGGAACTGATCTCGGCCGGCAA
>JAADGW010000028.1:0-1122 GCA_013152145.1 Deltaproteobacteria bacterium | reverse complement strand
CAAAAATACTGCAGATTCTCGGCGGCGAAAAGGACAACTTAGCGCTGGAAGGTCAGGATCAATGGGGCGGTCTGCAACCCGGAACAGTCATCGAAAAAGCCAGCCCCCTGTTCCCGCGCATCGAAACCAAGTAGAATCAGGTAACTATTCAGCGGCGCGATGGATGGCCTCGCGCTGCCCACTCCCACTCCAAGGGCCGCATGAACCCATCCATGGGGCTTGACCGTCGCCATCCAGGCGACAGACACCCTTGAAGTGGGCACCCCGAGGCCATCTTGCTGAATAGTTTACAGAATCAGAATGATAGGTGTCACTCGTCGGGCGCCTGTGGTGCCCCGACGCTTTTGGAGCGATAGAAATGACCGCACACAATCCACAACTGGTCGACAGTCATGCTCATCTGGATGACAGAAAATATGCAGATGACCGGGACGCAACCATCCAGCGCGCCCGGGAGAACAACATCAGCCACATCCTGACGGTCGGCTGCGATCTGGAAAGTTCGGCCGCCAGTGTTGCGCTGGCGTTGAAATACAACCATATCTATGCTGCGGTCGGCGTCCATCCGCACGATGCAGCGGAAATATCCACCAGCAGCCTGAAAAAACTGCAAGAATTGCTGGCCCGCCCGAAAGTGGTCGCCCTCGGCGAAATCGGTCTCGATTTTTTCCGCGATCGTTCCCCGCGTGACGTACAACGCAGTGCCTTTCGTCGGCAGATCCAGCTGGCCAGGGACGTCGGCAAGCCGATCATCGTCCATGATCGTGATGCCCACGATGAAGTATTGCAGATTCTGCGGGAAGAGCATGCGGCCGAAGTCGGCGGGGTGCTGCACTGCTTCAGCGGGGATCTGGCGATGGCCCACAAATGCCTGGAGCTCGGTTTTTACCTGTCGTTTCCCGGCACCATCACCTATCCGAAGAACGAGGCGGCCCGCACGGTGGTCAAAGCAATACCGGTCGACCGGATGCTGGTGGAAACCGACTGTCCTTATCTGTCACCGCAAAAATTCCGCGGCAAGCGGAATGAACCGGCTTATGTCCGCTACACGGCGGAAAAGATTGCTGCAATCAAAGGGCTGTCGATCGAGGATGTGGCCCGGGTGACCAGCCGTAACTGTTT
>JAADGW010000056.1 GCA_013152145.1 Deltaproteobacteria bacterium | reverse complement strand
AGCCCGGTGCCGCTGCCGCGCGGGGTGATCGGTAAGCCTTCGTTGCGGGCGACCTCCATGGCGGCACGGATGCCGTCGAGGCTGGTCGGGTAGGCGGCGACCTGCGGTGATCCTGAAAGTTCCGGGGTCGAATCGTAGCCGAGGGTTAGCAGATCTTCTTCTTCGGTGATGACATTTTTCTTGCCCAATTTTTGGCGGAGCAGTTCGAGGGACCTTTTAGCGATCATCTTTCTCCTCAGATGCGGAAATTCAGATTTTTTTTGGGGTATCTCTAGCGGCCTTTCGTAGATCAGTCAACTGTCAGGTTGAAATCCCTCTTTGCGTCGCAGGCGCAGAAGCCGGATGAATTCCAGATCGCGCTGGTGAATTTTATCAGCAATGATCTGTTTGTTTGGATAAGTATAGAATCCCTGACCGGTTTTGACGCCGAGGTGTCCCTGATGGTTCATCTCCTTGAGTACCGCAGGCACGGTGGGCGTGCAATCGAGTTCTGGGGCCAGATTGTTCATGACACTCTGCCAGGTGTCTAGCCCGCCAAAATCGGCCGTTTCCAAAGGACCGATGAACGACCAGCGGAAACCCGGTCCGGCCGTCACCGCCAAGTCGATATCTTGCTGACTTGCTACGTCAGTCGCGACTAGGTGCAATGCTTCACGCAGGATGGCGGCCTGTAAGCGATTGGCGATGAATCCGGGGACTTCTTTTTTTAAAACGATTGGAATTTTGCCGATTCGACGTAGCAAATTCAGAATAGTTTTAATGGTCTTGTCCGGGGTGCTCACTATCCTGATAATTTCTACCAGTGGCACCAGATGGGCGGGGTTGAAGAAGTGCGTGATGAGCATCCGTTCAGGTCTTGCCAGATGCTTGTTCAGTTCGGCCAGTGGCAGGGTCGAGGTATTAGAAGCGATGATCGCAGTCGTTGGGGCATGAGCCTCTATTTGGGATAAAATCTGCCATTTTAAAGAGAGTTTCTCCGGTGCGGCCTCGGTGATGAAACTGGCATTGCCGACCGCTTCCTTTAGATTGTCGGTGGGGGTGATATTAGTTAACGCCGTCTGCTGGTCTGCGTGGGACACCATCCCTTCGTTGACGAGCAACATCAAATCCGCATTGATTAGGGCCTTTGCCTGGTTCATGGCTTCCGGATTGATGTCATGTAAAGCGACTCGATAGCCGTGCAGGGCGTAAACCAGGGCGATACCTCGTCCCATAATGCCAGCACCGATTACCGCTATTTTGTCTATCATCCTCCTCTCCTTCCGGTATGACTTAAGTGGATTCCCTAATCATTCGTTATGTTTGATTGCTCTGATTCTGATTTTTTCAAGCACCTCACCGACAAAGCCACGGCGAAAAGCGAGTACGCAGACGACAAAGGTTGCACCGATGACCACCATCACCCAAGAGCCGAGAGCGCTCAGTTCTGATTGCAGGGTGACCACAGTGAAGGCACCGACGACGGGTCCCAAAACCGTGCCAAGGCCACCGAGCAGGGTCATCAATATCACCTCTCCAGAAATGTGCCAGCTGACATCTGTCAGGGATGCGAGTTGAAATACGATCGATTTGGTCGCACCAGCCGTTCCGGCCAGCGAGGCTGAGAGGACAAAGGCCAGCAACTTAAGGCGTTCCACCTTGTATCCGAGGGAGATGGCTCGCGGCTCATTCTCCCTGATGGCTTTAAGAACCTGACCAAAGGGGGAATGGATGGCCCGGTGGATGATCCAGAAGCCAAGACAGAAGACGGCGAAGACGAAATAATAGAGATTAAGCTCTAAAGGCTTGCCGGCGATATGGTAGGTGTGCCCCAGATCGATCAATCCCAAAAACATACCACGTGGGATGTCTTGTAGTCCGTCTTCCCCGCCAGTAAAAGGAGACTTGAGCGCAATGAAGAAGACCACCTGAGCTAGGGCAAGGGTAATCATGGCGAAATAAATGCCCTGGCGGCGAATGGTCAGGATGCCGAAGATATATCCCATCATCCCCGCTGCGAGAGTGCCAACGAGAACCCCGAGCTCTGGAGTCAGCCCGGTGTTTTTGACTAAATAACCGGTGATATAGGCAGCCCCGCCGAAAAATGCGGCATGGCCGAAGGAGAGCAGCCCGGTGTAGCCGGTTAACAGATTAAAGGCGCAAGCGAACAGGGCGAAACAGAGAAGCTGCATCACGAACACCGGGTAGAGCAGAAAAGGTGCAACCATCCCCAGTAGAAACAAGGCTGTCCACAATTTACGGTTCACGGATGTCATCTCACTGTTCCTTGCCGAAAAGGCCTGCTGGTTTTATCAGTAGCACCAGTATCATCATGAAGAAGATTACTGTGTTAGCGGCAGGAGGATAGATCACCTTGGTCAGCCCTTCGAGCATACCGAGAGAAAGCCCTGTCCAGATTGATCCCATGATCGAGCCCATGCCGCCGATTACGACCACGGCGAAAACGGTGATGATCATCTCCGAACCCATGATCGGGCTGACCGAATAGATCGGCGCCGCCACAACCCCGGCAAAGGCTGCCAAGCCCACGCCGAAGCCGTAGGTCAGAGTGATCATGAGCGGGACATTGACACCAAAGGCCTGCACCAATCCGGGGTTTTCTGTGCCTGCACGCAAGTAGGAGCCGAGCTTGGTGCGTTCGATGGCGAACCAGGTGACAAAACAGACACCAAGCGAGAGGCCGATCGACCAGAGCCGGTAGGTGGGAAACATCATGAACTTAAGATTCACCACTCCGCGCAGAATTTCCGGTTTGCCATTGTAGGAGGTTCCCGAAACGTTGAAGTAATTGGTGAAAATCCCCTGAAGGATCAGTGCCAGGCCGAAGGTCAGGAGCAACCCATACAGGTGGTCAACCTTGTAGAGACGTTTGAGCATGGTCTTTTCAATGAGAACCCCCAACAGCCCGACCACCAGTGGCGAGATGAGTAGAGCGGCCCAGTAGTTCATGTGAAAATCGGGCATGCCGAGCAGCGGACCCAGTTTCGTATAACCGATCAAGGCCACGAAAGCGCCGAGCATGTAAAAAGCCCCGTGAGCGAAATTGATGATATTCAGCAGTCCGAAAATTACGGCTAATCCCAGACTGAGGATGGCATAAAAGGCACCATTATTCAGTCCGAGCATCAGTTGCGCCAAAACCATTTGATAGGATAGATGCATTACCTGATCTCTGGGCTTGCGGTTTGACACCGGTGCGAAGCAGGCTCCGCACCGGTGACTTCAACCTGGTTGTTGTTTGTTTTTTACTTTACCAGCGCACAGCTGCCCTCAGACAGGGGCATGAACGCCTCATTGCCCGGTACCTCTTTGATGACCTTGAGCAGATCCCAGGGGCTTTTCGACTCGGAGGGTTTCTTCACCTCGACCAGGAACATGTCGTGGACCATGGAGCCATCGGCGCGCAAATGGCCGTTTATAGAGAAGAAATCGTTGATTTTCATGCCGCGCATCGTCTTCATGACGGTGTCGGGGTTGTCGGTGCCAGCTTTCTTGATTGCCTTGAGATAAGTCGTAACGGCTGAATAGACTCCGGCCTGGTCCATGGTTGGCATGGCACCGGTCTTGGCGAAATAACGCTTTGACCATGCCCGAGAGGCCGCGTCACGATCCCAGTAGAAACTGGTGGCGAAATTCATTCCCTGGGCGACGTCAAGACCGAGACTCTTCACGTCACTCAGAAAGACCAGCATCCCGGCGATGGTTTGCCCGCCTTGGACAATGCCGAACTCCCGAGCCTGCTTGACGGCATTGATGAAATCGCCGCCGGCGTTGGCCAGACCGATAACCTTGGCACCCGAGGCCTGGGCCTGAAGCAGGTAGGAGGAAAAGTCAGCCGTGGCCAGCGGATGACGCACCTGCCCAAGGACCTTGCCACCGTGGGACTTGACAAAAGCTTTGGTGTTTTTTTCCAGAGAGTGACCGAAGGCATAGTCGGCGGTGAGGAAGTACCAGGTTTTGCCCCCGGTGTCGACGATAGCGCTACCGGCAACCTTGGGCAAGGCATAGGTGTCGTAGACGTAGTGGATGCCGTAGGGGCTGCAGTGCTCGTTGGTCAGGGTGGTGCTGCCAGCTCCCGTGGCCATAGTGATCACTTTTTTCTCCGTGCCGATTTTTTGTACTGCCAGCGCGCAACCTGAGTTGAGTAAACCGGTAATCATGTCGACGTGATCGGTGTCAGCCCACTCCCGAGCTTTGGTCGAAGCGATATCTGCTTTATTCTGGTGGTCTGCCGAGATGAGCTGGATCTGTTTTCCGAGTACTTTGCCGCCGAAGTCGGCAATTGCCATTTTTGCCGCAACAACGCTTCCCTTACCGCCGATGGCGGAATAAACCCCGGACATATCCGTGAGCACCCCGATTTTTACGACATTGCTGGAAATGCCGGCAGCGCTGGTGGTCATGGCTAAGCCGAGAATGGCGGTACCCATGACGAACTGCATAAGTTTTTTTTTCATGCTGCGATTCCTTTCTTCGTTGAATGTTTTTGAACTAAACCCCGAGATAACCGCTGAGCCGGTCCATGCTCGCGCCCAGAGCCTCCATTGGAATCATCTCCACGATAGTGCCGTGGTCAACTACGTAGTGCCGGTCGGCCAAATCTGCAGCAAAATGAAAGTTTTGCTCCACGAGAATAATGGTGAATCCTCGTTTTTTAAGCTGCCGAATCAGTTTACCCAGAGCCTGAACGATTACCGGCGCCAAACCCTCAGTGATTTCATCGAGCAGCAATAGATCTGCTCCGGTGCGCAGAATGCGGGCCATGGCCAGCATCTGTTGCTCCCCCCCTGACAAACTGGTGCCCATACTTTTCTTGCGTTCCAGCAGGTTGGTAAAGAGCTCGTAAATTTCCGTCAAGCTCATTCCCCCACTTTTTATGATCGGCGGCAGCAGCAGGTTCTCCTCCACGTTGAGCCGGGAAAAAATTCCCCGTTCCTCCGGGCAGTACCCCACCCCCAAACGGGCGATACGGAAGGGAGGGAGCTTTATCGTTTCCTGGCCCGCCACGCGAATTGAGCCCGTGCGGCGTTCTACCAGCCCCAAAATCGATTTGAGAATCGTTGTTCTTCCGGCTCCGTTGCGTCCAAGAAGGGTTACGAGCTCTCCTTGGCGCACAGAAAGATCGATGCCGTGCAAGATATGTGACTCGCCGTAATGGGCGTGCAGGTTTGAGATAGACAGCAGTTCTTTGGCCGGTGCCTCAGGCATGTGCGCTCCCCATGTAGGCCTCCATCACTTGTGGATTTTGGGAAACCTCATCATATTCACCTTCGGCCAGAATGGAGCCGCGTTGCAGTACTGTGATTCGGTCGGCCAGACTCGCCACTACCTTCAGATTGTGCTCGACCATCAGGATCGTACGGTTTTCGGCGACCTTGCGCACCAGTTCGGTGATTTTCCCCACGTCTTCTGCTCCCATCCCCTGGGTCGGTTCATCAAGGAGCATTAATACGGGTTCTAGCGCCAGAGTTGTGGCGATCTCCAGTGCTCGTTTCTGCCCGTAGGCGAGGTCCTCTGTATGGTGATGGGCAAACTCCTCCAAACCGACCGAACCCAATAATTCGAGTGTTCGTTCGGCCAAAACGTCGAGACTTGAGGAGGGTTTCCAGAAATGGTAGCTGGTGCCAAGTCGACGTTGCAGCGCCACCCGGACATTTTCAAAGGGGGAGAGCTTGGGAAATACCGCCGAAATCTGGAAAGAACGAATGATACCGCGCAGGGCGACATCAGCCGGCTTCTCATGAGTGATATCTACCCCATTAAACAGAATGTTCCCTGACGAGGGGCTGAGAAATTTTGTTAGCAGATTAAATACGGTCGTTTTACCGGCGCCGTTGGGCCCGATCAGCGCGTGGATTGAACCTTTTTTTACCCTGAGGTTGACTCCACTGACGGCCATAAAACCAGAAAATTCCTTAGTCAGTTCACGCGTTTCGATGATGTATTCTGCGGTCATAACGACGGCCATATCTCCTGAACATTAGATAGGATGAAGGTCAAACATATCCCGATTCATTATTGCCCCGCCGAATGTACCCGGTCATCATAGATAGATGTGGGCTTGCAGTCTGCGGGATGCTTGGACTTAAGTGGGGAGTCACACCACATCCGTTTGATGGTAAATGCGCTGATGATGCGCGCCTAGTTGACAATGATAAGAAAAATTCTGTAATTGGTCATACCTTTCCTGTCCCCGTGCTATTATCACCTAGTTTATAATCCGAGTCAGCTAAAAAATAAAACATTGTTTCTAGGCTAGATTTTTATCAGGCTGCTGTCCAACCACAGTCAATAGTCAGCATCGAGCCAGTGATACAATCGGCAGAATCGGAGCAGAGGTAGGTGACGAGGTCGCCGACTTCTCTCGGCTCGATCAGTTCCTTGACTGCCGCCTTTTTGAGCATGATGCTGCTGATGACTTGTTCTCGTGGGATGTTGTGGGTCTTGGCTTGGGCATCAATCTGGTCGTCAACCAGCGGGGTTTTGACATAGGCCGGGCAGATCGAGTTGACCGTAATTCCCTGAGGGCCGCCTTCAAGTGCTGCGGTTTTGGTCAAGCCGGTCAGACCATGTTTGGCACTCACGTAGGCAACCTTGAATTCTGAGGCGCGCAAACCATGTACCGAGTTGATGTTGATGATTCTGCCCCAGCCATTTTCGCGCATGCCAGGCCAGAGGTATTTACTGAGCAAAAAAGGGGCCGTGAGCATCAGACTAATGATGAGATCCCAGCTGTCTTCAGGAAATTCTTCAATTGGGGCCAGATGTTGGATGCCCGCGTTATTCACCAGGATATCGCAACGTCCATACCTGCTTAGCACTGTATCGGCAAGCTCACGACACCCTTGTCGGGTACTTAAATCCGTCTGGATAAAGATTCCACCGAGGCGACTGGCTGCTTTTTGGCCGGTTTCGGCGTTAAGGTCGGCGATGATAATCTGTCGACCCGAGGTTGCCAGGGCTTCGGCGGCCGCGAAGCCAATTCCGCTGGCGGCACCGGTAATCAGGGCAACTTGTTGTTCGGTCATGTTGGATAACTCCTTTTTAGGTCTTCTTCACCGCAGCGGGTTGTTCAAGAGTGGCTTGCGGTTTTTTGTGTGATTGAGAGTGGCCTCAGAGCTTCAGCGCAAACTCACAACCAGTACTCTGTCGCAAATCCTCCAGCGAACTGAACGGTGAAACTTCAATCAAGGTCATGCCGTTTTCGTCGATTTCGAACACTCCCTTGTCGGTGACCAGGAGATCGACGACCGCTTTTCCGGTGACCGGCAGCTCACACTGCTTGAGGATTTTCGGGCTGCCGTCCTTGGCGCAGTGTTCCATCATCACCACTACTTTTTTGACACCGGAGACCAGATCCATGGCGCCGCCGGGTCCTTTGACCATCTTGCCGGGGATCATCCAGTTGGCGAGATCACCGGTACAGCTGACCTGCATGCCGCCGAGCACCGAGAGATCGATCTTGCCGCCGCGGATCATGGCGAAAGATTCGGAAGAATCGAAGAAGGCTGCGCCGGGGATGGTGGTGATGGTCTGCTTGCCGGCGTTGATCAGGTCGGCGTCAACGTCCTCTTCGCTCGGAAAGGGGCCGATGCCGAGCAGGCCATTTTCCGACTGCAGGACGATCTCGACGCCGTTCGGGATGTAGTTTGCAACCAGGGTCGGCATGCCGATCCCGAGGTTGACATAGGCGCCGTCGGTCAGTTCCCGGGCGATCCGTCTGGCCATCCACTCCCGTTCGGGTTTGACACTGCTGCTGCCGGTGCTGCTGACCGCCAGGGTGCGCTGCTCAATCGGTTTCACGAAACTCTTGCCGAGCAGGATTCGATCAACGTAAATCCCGGGCAGATGGATCTGGTCTGGATCGAGTTCGCCCGCTTCGACGATCTCCTCGACCTCGGCGACCGTCACCAGTCCGGCTTTGGCGCAGGCGCTGTTGAAGTTATTGGCGGTCTTGCGAAAGATCAGATTGCCGGCCTTGTCGGCTTTCCAGGCTTTGATGATGGCGAGGTCGGCGGTCAGGCTGGTTTCAAGGACATAGCCCTTGTCGTTGAAGTCACGCGTCTCCTTGTTTTTGGTGAGGGCGGTGCCGAAGCCGGTGCGGGTGAAGAAGGCCGGAATACCGGCACCGCCGGCCCGCAGCTTCTCTGCGAGGGTCCCCTGGGGGGTCAGCTCGAGTTCCAGGTCACCATCGAGAAACTGGCGTTCGAAGGTGGCATTTTCGCCGACATAGGAGGAAATCATCTTCTTGATCTGGCGCGTTTGCAGCAACAGGCCGAGGCCGAATTCGTCGATACCGGCGTTGTTGCTGATGACGGTCAATTCTTTGGTGCCGCTGTCGCGCAGGGCGGTAATCAGGTTCTCGGGAATCCCGCAGAGGCCGAAACCGCCGGCAGCTACGGTCATGTTGTCATTGAGCAGGCCCTTGAGAGCCGCGGTTGCATCGGTATAAATCGTTTTCATGTTGCTTTGTCCTCTTGGTTGGTAAGTTCGCGTATAATGACAGACAGTTTCTATCAGACTTCGTAACTATTCAGCAGCGCGATTGGATGACCTCGCTGCCCACTCCAAGGGCCGCATGAACCCATCCATGGGGCTTGACCGTCGCCATCCAGGCGACAGACACCCTTGAAGTGGGCACCCCGAGGTCATCTGGCTGAATAGTTACCAGACTTCTTTGATTTCTATGTGTACGTCAATCTTCTGCTGATCTCCCTTTGGCTGGTTGAAAAAATAAATAACGTTGTTTGAAAGTTATCTTTAACTGTAAGGCAAGGCTCGTACCATGTTTTAGTGCGGCTCTCTGGATAATTTATCTGATTCAATATCACTTATAATTCAGTCAGTTGAAATGTTTTTGCGGAAGTTTTCCGGTTTCCAGCATAAACCGTATAAGTGTCTCGATTTAAATACATGTCGTTCATTGACTACATATATGATCCGCGCTAGATTGAAGAAAAATAGAATAAGGTTTAAATAACGGGAGCGTCTCTGTCACAAAAGATCCAGGATTGCCGACGAAGGCGGTCTTTTCTCCAGCCGGTTGTGAGGAGCTGAAATGAAATTTCCTGAAACGGACCCGGATACCGATTCCCGACAGCTTTCTCGGGGCTTTTCCGAACAACTGCGCGGGCTGGGCAATCGCTTGAAAATGGCGGACCTGATATTCGATCACATTGAAAACGGCGCGCTGGTGACCGATGCCGAAGGTTATATCCTCTATTTTAATCGTCCTTATGCCGAGTTTCTGGGGGTTGAGGCCAAAAACGCGATCGGTAAGCATGCCACCGATGTTCTGGAAAACAGCCGCATGCACATTGTTGCCCGGACCGGTAAGGCTGAAGTCAACGAGATATTCACCACCAAAGGTCGCGATATGGTGGTCCAGCGTATCCCGATTTTTGAAGATGGTAAAGTGGTCGCGGTTTTCGGCCAGTTGATGTTCAAACAGATCAGTGACGTCAGCCCTGGCGAGCAACCTGAGCATGTTGGAATCGAAACTGAAGCATTACGAAAAAGAGCTGACCTCGTTGCGGGCCACCCGTTATAATTTTGACAGTATTTACGGCTCCAGTCCGGTGCTGCTCGAGCTTAAGGAAGAGGCCCGCAAGGCTGCCGCAACGGATCTCCCGGTTCTGATTACCGGCGAATCGGGGACCGGCAAGGAGCTGTTTGCCCAGGCGATTCATCAGGCCAGCCCCCGTCACCGTTTTCCGTCGATCCATATCAACTGTGCGGCGATTCCCAAAGACCTGTTCGAGTCGGAACTGTTCGGTTATGCCGGCGGCGCTTTTACCGGGGCCAGTGCTGCCGGCAAACCGGGAAAGCTGGAATTGGCCGATGGCGGCACCCTGTTTCTTGATGAGATCGGCGAGATGCCGCTTGAGCTGCAGCCAAAACTGCTGCGTGTTCTGGAGGATAAGGTTTTCGAGCGGGTCGGCGGCACCCGGATGATCAAGAGTAACTTCAGAATTATCGCCGCCACCAATCAGGATTTTGCCGGGATGGTCAAGCAGAAACGGTTTCGGGAGGACCTGTTTTATCGCCTCAATGTGATCTCGCTCAATGTCCCGCCGCTGCGCGAGCGCCGCACTGATATCGTCCCGCTGGCCCGGCACCTGCTGGAGAAAATTGCCGAAAAGCATCCCGGCTCACACTATCGGTTGACGGCAGCGGCGGAGACGGTGCTGGCCAACTTTCATTGGCCCGGGAATATCCGTGAACTGCTGAACGTGCTGGAACGGACGGCGTTTACCATCGAAGGCAATACGATTGATGCCTGCGATCTGCCTTTTTATTTGAGCCGGACGGTTGCGATGAAACCGAGTGGAACCGAGTGGGGCCTGCAGGAGGTGGTGGCTGAGGCCGAGCGTGAAGCATTACGCAAAGCCCTGGAGGTCAGCGGCAACAATAAAGCGCGGGCGGCAAAAATTCTCGGGATCCATCGGACCGTGCTCTACAAGAAGATGAACAAGTACCAGATTCCATTGAACGGAGTAACTATTCAGCGGCGCGATGGATGACCTCGCGCTGCCCACTCCAAGGGCATCTTGCTGAATAGTTACTGAACGGATAGTATTTGCACGGAATACTGTCAATTCAAACCGCTGTTCTGGTAAAAAGGTTTTCACTTGACAACGGTCAGATATCTCTTTTATGGTAAATTGGTAAGACCAATTTGGAGGAGTTATGGATTTACCCACAATGTTTTGTGCGGCGGCCGAAGCGGCCGGTGCTGTACTGGTCGAGTGCAAAAGCTCGGCAGAAGCGGCGGCTCGTATCGCTGAGCTGGCCGATGGCGCGGTGCTGCTGCCGGTTTCGGCCAGCTGCGAACGTGCTCAGTTGGCCGAACAGCTGCAGGCCGCAGGAGTCAGTCTGTCGGCGGTTGATCGTACGCAGGCCGCAGCGGCCGCCGCCGGAGTGACCAGCGCCTGTTTCGCGATCGCCGACACCGGCACCCTGGTGCTGGAAAGCACCGCCGAAGATGTGCGCCTGGCGAGCACCCTGCCGGCACGCCATTTTGTGCTGCTCGATCGCCGCAAGATTGTCGCCGATGGTCTGGCGGCGGTCGAGCCGCTGCGGCGGATGCATCAACAGCAGCCGCGCAACTATATCGCCTACATCACCGGGCCGAGCCGCACGGCGGATATCGAGCGGGTCCTGACCATCGGTGTTCACGGACCCAAGCAGTTGTACATCCTGCTGCTGGATAACTGGTCGAGCGATTTTCTGGAAATGTGAGCAGGGTCAGGAACAGTGCACGGCTGAAGGGCTGAGTTTTGAGATATTTCCCCGAAGGAACAGACGATGAATAAACAACGCAGTCGGCAATACCGGCAACGGATTGATCAGGCCCTGGCGACGACCAAGCTGCAACAGGCATTACATCAGTTCGGTGACGCCTATCTGATCTCACGCGGCAACGCCTTTGCCGGTTTGGATTTTGAGGCGCTGCGGACCGAGATTGCCGAAATGAAAACCGGGGTGCG
>JAADGW010000147.1 GCA_013152145.1 Deltaproteobacteria bacterium | reverse complement strand
CAAGAATCCCGAGCTTTAATTTCCTGTTTGTCGACATCTGGACAATTCCTGTCAGGAAAGGACAACCGAAGGCTCTGCGGCCTGGGAAATTCTGCCGATCAGGTAGGCTTTTTCCTGCAGTCCGACCAGTCGGTCGATAATATCTTCAACCTCGGCAGCCGGGACGATGAGGGCCATGCCGATGCCGTAATTGAAGGTCCGGTACATCTCCTCTTCGGGGATGTTGCCGCCGGCGCGCAGCATCTCAAAAATTGCCGGTTTTTCCCAGCTGTTGCGATCGATGATGGCTTGGCATTGCTGCGGCAGCACACGCGGCAGGTTTTCCAGCAGGCCACCGCCGGTGATGTGGGCGATGCCTTTGATGGTGAAGTCGCGCATCAGGTTGAGAATGCTTTTGACGTAAATCCGGGTCGGAGTCAGCAGCTCTTCCCCGAGGGTTCGGTCGAGATCGTTCGGCTTGGCGTTGAGGTCCAGTTTCATCGTCTCAAGCAGCACTTTGCGGGCCAGCGAATAACCGTTCGAGTGCAGGCCGCTTGAGGCGATACCGATGATCCGGTCGCCATTGGTGATGGTCGATCCGTCGATGATTTCGTCGTTATCAACCACCCCGACCGTGAAACCGGCCAGATCGTATTCACCATCGGTATACATACCGGGCATTTCTGCGGTTTCTCCGCCGAGCAGTGCGCAGTTGGACTGTTTGCAGCCTTCGGTAATCCCTTTGACAATTTCCACCGCTTTTTCCGGCGCCAGCTTTCCGGTGGCCAGGTAGTCGAGAAAAAACAGCGGTTCGGCCCCTTGCACGATGACATCGTTGACACACATGGCAACCAGGTCGATCCCGACCGTATCATGCTTGTCCAGCATGAAAGCGAGTTTCAGTTTGGTGCCGACTCCGTCGGTTGATGACACCAGGGTGGGACGTTTGTACTTGCTGCTGTTCAATGAAAACAGGCCGCCGAAGCCGCCGATATCGGTCAATACTTCAGGGCGCATGGTCTGTTTGACCAGCGGCTTAATCATGTCGACAAAGCGGTTCCCGGCGTCAATATCGACACCGGCGTCTTTATAGGTAATTGGTTTCTGGCTGCTCAAATCTTTCACTCCTTTTGCTCCAAATGGGCGGACATTAAAGCACCCGCTACCTTCTTTGTCAATTGCCGAAGGCGCTGCCGTGGGGGAAGCAATATCTTTGACTGTATCCCGTCGGGAAATTGTGTTAAAACTCCCGAGACTGCCACTTCTGGAGGTTTTTTAAGGTTGTCGGGGTGGCTGATCAGGTCGCTGAATACTACCACAATTTCAGACTCAGAAACTCATGTCGGTTGATAAAATTCGGATTCTGCCATTACAGAAAAATGATCTGCCTGCCGTTCTGGTTATCGAGCAGCAGAGTTATCCGTTTCCCTGGTCTGCCGAGCAGTTCATGCAGGAACAGCGCAATCCGGTCGCGTCGGTTGACCTGCTGTGGGTCGACCGGCAACTGGCAGGCTACATCTGTTACTGGTTGATTGCCGGGGAAATGCAGGTTCTCAATCTTGCCACCGCTACCGATTTTCGCCGTCAGGGGATTGCCGGCCGGTTGTTGGCGCAGGCCTTTTCCACAGCGGGGAAAACCGGCCTGGAACAAGCCTGGCTGGAAGTGCGGGCCGGCAATCGGGCGGCGATAGAACTTTATCGGCAGCAGGGGTTTGTTGCCGACAGCGTCCGCTCCGGTTATTATCGGGACGGCGAAGATGCGCTGTTGATGGTGCGTGATTTTACCGGGGCGTGAACCTTCGGGAAGAGCTGTAGAATTTTGGTAACTATTCACCCTCGAAGTGGGTACCCCGAGGCCATCTGGCTGAATAGTTTACGAATTTTGTGACTCAAACAAGGAGAGGTGGATGAAGAATCGCAAAACAATCATCCTGTCGAATCAGGAAATTTCCCCTGGTTATTACCGGATGCAGATCCTGGCGCCGGAATATAATCGGCTGGCCAAACCGGGTCAGTTCGTTATGTTCCGGGTTCAGCGTTCGTTGCCGCCGCTGCTGCGGCGACCATTCGGCATCTTTCGGACCGGTTATGTCGAGCCCGATTGCGACGGTATGCCGGCGAAAGAATTTATCGAAATCATCTACAAAGTCGTCGGCACTGGCACCGGGATTATGCAGGAACTGCATCAGGGCGATCGGATCGAACTGCTCGGTCCCCTCGGACGGGGGTTTGATCTGGGTGATCCCGACGAGGAGAAGATCCTCGTTGGTGGCGGTATCGGCCTGGTGCCCCTGTATATGCTGGCAGAAAAAATGGTTGTCAACTCCAATGTCCGGTTGCTGATGGGCGGCCGCACCCGTGATGATATCATTACCGTCACCGAGTTTGAGCGGCTGGGGGTGGGAACCTACGTTTCAACTGAGGATGGCAGTCTCGGTGAAGAGGGCCTGGTGACGCAGGTTCTGGAGCGCAAACTGGATAAATATCCAAAAGCTTCGGTGTATGCCTGCGGCCCGATGCCGATGATCGACGCTGTGCAGCAGATCTGCAGCCAGCGCGGTACCCCTCTGCAGGTTTCGCTGGAGGCGCTGATGGCTTGCGGCGTCGGTGCCTGTCTCGGTTGTGTGGTGAAAGGCGCGGGGCATTCCGCCGATCATCCGCACTACCTGTGTACCTGCAAACAGGGCCCGGTTTTTCATGCCGGGGAGTTGGATTGGAGCCGGTTGGCGACGCCGGATGCCGAGTGTGGAGGCGATCAGTGATGGCAGCGCAGAAAACAAAAACAGGGACGCCTGTCCGGCCGAACATGGCGGTCGAGATTGCCGGTCTGAAACTGAAAAACCCGGTGATGCCGGCTTCGGGAACCTTCGGTTACGGTGAAGAATATGCCCCTTATCTGGATCTGAATCGCCTCGGCGCGATCATTACCAAAGGGCTTTCGCTGCAGCCGAAGGCAGGAAATGAGACTCCGCGGATCTGCGAAACGGTCAGCGGCATGCTCAATGCCATCGGCCTGCAGAATGTCGGTATCGAAGCCTTTATCGAAGATAAGATGCCGTTTCTCGCGCAGTATGATGCTCCCGTGATTGTCAACTTTTTCGGTAATACCCGGGACGAGTATGCTGAGCTCGCCGCCCGCCTGGATGAACTGCCGGGGGTTGCCGCGCTGGAGATGAATATTTCCTGCCCGAATGTGAAGCAGGGTGGAATTGTTTTCGGTACCGAGGCCGGTGCGGCGCATGAGGTTGTCGCCCTGGTGCGCAAAAAAACCCGCAAGCCGCTGATTGTCAAGCTGACGCCGAACGTCACCGATATCCAGGTGACCGCAAGGGCGGTCGAGGATGCCGGTGCTGACGCCATCAGTCTGATCAATACCCTGACCGGTATGGCGGTCGATGTGAAAACCCGCAAACCACGGATCGCCAACACCATCGGCGGTCTTTCCGGCCCGGCGATCCGACCGATTGCAGTACGGATGGTGCATCAGGTCGTCCAGGCGGTCAAGGTGCCTGTGATCGGCATCGGCGGCATCTCCCGGGCAATGGATGCGCTGGAATTTCTGATTGTCGGCGCCAGGGCGGTCCAGGTGGGGACGGCCAATTTCGTCGATCCGCATGCCATGGCGACGATCATCGACGGACTGGAAGAATTCTGTCAGAATGAAGGGATCACGGATATCAACGAATTGATCGGAACCCTGGAGGTCTGATAGATCCTCTTTATGGATGTGATTGCAACCCACGTTAATGCTGATTTCGACTGCCTCGGCTCGATGATCGCCGCCCGGCGGTTGTACCCTGATGCGGTGCTGGTGTTCCCCGGCGGTCAGGAGCGCGGGTTGCGCGATTTCCTGCTGCAGAGCACCCTTTACGCGTACGGTGTAAAACGGGTTCGGGATATCGATCTGGATCAGGTGACCCGCCTGATTCTGGTCGATGTCCGCAGCAGCGCCCGGATCGGCCAGTTTGCCGAGATTGTCGGCCGGCCCGGTCTTGAAATCCATATTTACGATCACCACCCGGCTGATGAAAAGACCATTTCCGGCCAACTGGAACATATCGAAACGGTCGGCGCCACCACGACAATTCTGGCTCACCTGTTCATCGAACGGGGGATTATCCCGACCCCTGATGAAGCCACCATGATGATGCTCGGTCTTTACGAAGACACCGGGCATCTGCTGTTTTCCGGAACCACGCCACGGGATTATCTGGCCGCCGCATTTTTGCTCGAACATGGAGCCAACCTCAATACGGTCGCCGATTTCCTGGTGCGGGAGATGACCCCGGAGCAGGTTGAGCTGCTTAACGAACTGCTTAAATCCTGCCATAAAAAGGTGATCAACGGGGTCGAAGTCGCCATTGCTTACGCCTCGAGCGATTACTATGTCGGTGATATCTCGTCGTTGGCGCACAAGCTGAAAGATATTGAAAATCTCAACGTACTGATCATCGCTGTGCGTATGGAGGATCGCATCTTTCTGGTTGGTCGTTCGCGGCTGCCGGAAGTGCACGTCGGCGAGCTGTTGCAGGAATTCGGCGGCGGCGGTCATGCCTTTGCCGCTTCGGCGACGGTCCGTGATATCCCCCTGGTACAACTGCTGGACCAGCTGGAAGAGTCACTGCAGGGCGCGGTGCGTTCGCGTTGTGAGGCCCGTCACCTGATGTCGGTGCCGGTGAAAACCCTGCCCGTCAGCGCAACCATTGGTGAGGCGCGTGAGCTGATGACGCGTTTCAGTTTCAATGCTGTCCCGGTGCTCGATGGGCAGTCGCTGGTCGGCATTATCACCCGGCAGATCGTGGAAAAGGCGGCCCATCACAAGTTGCAGCGGATGGTGATTTCCGAGGTGATGTCGACCGATTTTGATGCTGTCGGTCCAGAAACCCCACTGGCGGATTTGCAGCGTGGCATCATCGAGCACAACCAGCGTTGTATTCCGGTGTTAAAGGATGGACAGCTGGTGGGGATCGTGACCCGAACCGACCTGTTGCGCTACCTGATCGGTGATCGCCAGGAGGCTGACGAAAATCTGCCGCTGGAAGCGGGGCGCGGCGGCTTACGCGTCAAACGGAAAAATCTGGTCCGCCTGATCAATGCCCAGTTGCCACAGTCGATTCGTGCCTTGCTGCGGCAGTTAGGTGAAATCGCCGACCGACAGGGGGTGAAGCTCTACCTGGTCGGCGGATTCGTGCGCGATCTGCTGCTGCGGCAGAAAAATCTCGATATCGATGTCGTCGTCGAAGGGGATGGGATCGTTTTTGCCGAGGCTTTTGCCGCCGCGACTGAGTGCCGAATCCGTACCCACGAAAAATTCTCCACGGCGGTGATCATTCTTCCCGATGGTTTTAAAATTGATGTTGCGTCGGCCCGGCTCGAATATTACGCCAGCCCGGCAGCCTTACCGCAGGTGGAACACGCCTCGATCCGGCATGATCTTTATCGACGCGATTTCACCATCAACACCCTGTGTATTTCTCTGAACCAGAGCAGTTACGGCCAGTTGCTCGATTTTTTCGGCGGTCAGCGCGACCTTAAGGACAAGTCGGTCCGGGTGCTGCATAATCTGAGCCTGATCGAAGATCCAACCCGCCTGTTCCGGGCGGTCCGTTTTGAGCAGCGGCTCGGTTTCCGTATCGGTCGGCAGACGGAACGTCTGATGCGCAGCGCCGTGCGGATGAAACTGGTGAAAAAGGTCGGGGGAACCCGTATTCTCAACGAACTCCGTCAGATTCTGGATGAATCTCAGGTGATCTCTGCCTTAAGGCGGCTGGAACAGTTCGACCTGCTGAAGTTCATCGATCCGCATCTGCACTTCGATCAAAAGTCGGCCCAGCTGATTGTCGCTGCGGAAAAAGCCAGCAGCTGGTTCGATCTGCTCTACACCGGAGAAGATTATCACCGCTGGTTGTTGAATCTGTTCTGTCTGCTCAGTCGGCTGTCACATAAAGGACTGCTCCGGGTCTGCCGCTGGCTTGATCTGCAGCCGAAATATCGGGAGCTGTTGTTGACTCAGTTGCCGAACGGCAAGCGGGCTCTGGAGGCGGCCCACGGCTGTGCCCGGTCGGGGCGAATTCCGCAGAACAGCGAAATTTACCATTGGTTCAGCGGCTTTTCCCTTGAAATGGTCCTGTTCTTAATGGCCTGGACTGAGGATGATCAGGTGCGTAAGTGGATTTCACAGTATGTGACCAAACTGCGGAAGGTCCGGGCGATCATTGATGGTAAAGGATTGATTGAGCTCGGTCTGCAGCCCGGCCCGCATTTTCACCAGGTGTTTCTGATGTTGCTGGATGCACATCTCAATGGTCAGATCTGTTCGTTGGCAGAAGAAAAGGCACTGGTTCGCAACCGCTACCCGGTCGCAGAAATTAAACCTTGAGGTTTCCGACTGGAGGGTGCAGGCTTCTGCTGGACCCGCTGTTTGATATCGTCGTAATCTATTCAGCCGTGCGATGGATGGCCTCGGGGTGCCCACTCCCAGGGCCGCATGAACCCATCCATGGGGCTTGACTGTCGCCATCCAGGCGACAGACACCCTTGAAGTGGGCCCCCCGAGGCCATCTGGCTGAAGAGTTACATATCGTCTATATAATGGCGCTGAACTTTTAATGCTGCGTCGATAACGTAAGAGGGGCAATGGAAACAATTATTTCTAAAATAGCGATCATGCTGGTGCCGGCGCTGCTGGCGATCACCATGCATGAGGTTGCGCATGGTTATGTGGCTGAACGTTTCGGTGATCCGACCGCCCGGCTTCTCGGCCGCTTGACTCTGAACCCGTTGCGACATCTGGACCCGATCGGAACGATTGCGATTTTTATTTTCGGCTTCGGTTGGGCACGGCCGGTGCCGGTTAATGCCGGCAACCTGCGCCGACCGAAGCGCGATATGATCTGGGTCGCGCTGGCGGGCCCGACCGCTAACCTGCTGCTGGCCATCTTTTCGGCGTTGTTGCTGCGGGGGCTGGGGCTGCTGGAAACGACGTCTGTTGGTCGCATGGACTTATTTCTGACGATCGCCAAGCCGTTGCGGATGATGGCCGGTTTCAGCCTGTATATCAATGTGCTGCTCGGGGTCTTCAACCTGGTTCCGTTACCGCCACTCGACGGCGGCCGGATTCTGACCGGCATTCTGCCGGAAAAACAGGCAAAGATGGTCAATCGTCTGGAGCCGTTCGG
Source organism: Deltaproteobacteria bacterium (assembly GCA_013152145.1). Lineage (GTDB taxonomy): Bacteria > Desulfobacterota > Desulfuromonadia > Desulfuromonadales > Geopsychrobacteraceae > Malonomonas. The sequence continues at coordinate 8,786 of JAADGW010000147.1, read as the reverse complement.
TTTTATCCTGATCCTCTTCCTGGTTTTTTTCACCGATCTCTGGTCGCTGGTGCTGGGTCCGTTGATAAATGGACTGGTGATCATGTTCGCCGGTTCTCAAGCCGGACTGGTGAAACAGGCGATAACATTTCTCTTCGGGCACTAGAGACCCATGTCGATTCAGATCCAGCTGGAGAATTTTTCCGGTCCACTCGATCTTCTTTTTCACCTGATTAAAACCAACGAGATGGACATCTATAATATCCAGATGGTAGCGATTACCGAGCAGTATCTGGGGATTATTGAACAGATGAAACAGTTGGATCTTGATGTCGCCGGAGAGTTTTTGCTGATGGCGGCGACTCTGATTCATATCAAGTCGCGTATGCTGTTACCGCTCGGTGATGATGAAGAGGTGGACGACGGAGAGGATCCACGGGCAGAGCTGGTGCGCCGGCTGCTGGAGTATCAACGCTATAAGGCCGTGGCGGAATCTCTGGCCCGGATACCGCTTCTGGAGCGTGATATTTCCGCCGGGCATTTTTGGCCCGTGGAGGTGCTTGAGACCGATGCCGATGCCGGAAATGAAGTCGTTGCCGGGGTTTATCAGCTGGCTGAGGCGTTCCGTCGGCTGCTGCTGGAGGCTCCGGTTGAAGTTTTCCATGAAGTGATTCGTGAATCGGTTTCGGTTGCCGATCATATTCAACTTGTTCTGGAGCGTTTGGCCGCTGTCAAACGGCTGTCTTTTCGTGATATTTTCCTTTTTCGGGCCAGTCGTCTGGAGCTGGTGGTGACTTTTCTGGCAACCCTGGAACTGGTCAAGATGCGCTTGTTGCAAGTTGAACAGGCCAATGAGTTCGGTGAGATATGGTTGTCGCTGACCGATCGTGAGCACGATCCGGAATCCTCCGTTGCCTATAACGAGGAGGCCTTCGGCTATGACTGAGCTGAAAAGACTGATTGAGGCTTATATCTTTGCGGCAGAGACCCCTTTGTCGCTTGAGCGACTCTGTGCCCTGTTGGAGAAGCCGCGCGGAGAGGTGCGGGTTGCCATCGAACAGCTCAGTACGGAGTATGCTCCGGGGCAGCGAGGTTTTTATCTGGCGGAAGTTGCCGGAGGTTACCAGTATCGTACCGCTGCTGAGTTTTCTCCCTGGCTGCGTAAGCTCAGTAAAGAACGGCCTTTCCGTTTTTCTCAGGCGGCATTGGAAACCCTGGCGATTATCGCCTACCGGCAGCCGGTGACTCGCGCTGAAATTGAATATCTGCGCGGAGTCGATTCCGGGGGGGTGATGAAGACCCTGCTGGAAAAAAATCTGTTGCGGATCCTGGGCAAAAAGGAGAGCCCCGGACGACCGCTGGTGTACGGTACCAGCCGCTACTTTCTTGAACTGTTCGGTTTGAAGGATCTGTCGCAATTACCGACCCTGAAGGAGTTCAGCGACCTTGATCCCGATCTGGTGGAGGCGGTTCCGCTTGAGCCGGCTTCCGAGGCGGGTTCTGATGGCTGAGCGACTGCAGAAGCTGATAGCTCAGGCGGGTCTTGCCTCCCGGCGGCTGGCCGAGACGTGGATAGACGACGGCCGGGTATCAGTGAACGGTGCAATCGCCAGGCTGGGAGACAAGGCGGATCTGAGTGTGGATCAAGTCATTGTCGACGGGCGCAGGTTGACGGTGGCGGAAGAGAAAATCACTGTTTTGCTGAACAAGCCGCGTGGTTATATCTCAACGCTCAAAGACCCGCAGGGGAGATCCCTGGTGACCGACCTGGTTGCCGACTTGCCGCACCGATTGTTCCCGGTCGGCAGACTCGACTACAACACGGAAGGGTTGTTGTTGCTGACCAACGACGGCGATCTGTCGCAACGTCTCAGTCATTCCCCGTCATCATGTGGAAAAAACTTACCTGGTCAAGGTCCGTGGTCTCCTCACAGACAAGAAAATCGGTCATCTGCAGCAGGGCGTTCTTCTGAGTGATGGTGTCACGCAGCCGGCGCGAATCGCCAATGTCCGAATTGGCAAAAGTACCAGCTGGTTCGAGTTGACTCTCAGAGAGGGGCGAAATCGTCAGGTCCGACGGATGTGTGAAGCTGTCGAGTTGTCGGTCGTGCGCCTGAAGAGGGTTCGACTCGCCTTTCTTGAGCTGGGAAAGGTGGCGACCGGGCGCTATCGTATCTTGTCTCGACAAGAGATCCGCAAGTTGAAGTCGGTACTTTGATTTCAGTTTATGCAGATTTAATTGAAGGAAGAAACTGAAAATACTGTTTAACTAGCTGTATATCGCCGATTTTCTTATGTAAATTACCGCCGCCTGACTTGACATTCTGTAGACTTGTCACGTATTCTGCAAGACTACTAATAAGTTGCTGACTTCGCATCTCGGGGGACGTTTTTTTTGGTCTTAAGTAAAGATAAGCTGCTGGAATCTGCGCAGAAAAGCCTGAAGAAAAAACAGGTTGCCCGGGCGATTAAGGATTATACCAAGATCGTCGAGCTTGACCCGGGTGACGTGCGTTCGCGGCAGAAACTCGCCGAGCTGCTGGTGCGGACCCACCGGAATGCCGATGCTTACGAGCATTATGAATCGGTCGCTAAATATTTCTCCAGTAATGGTTTTTACCTGAAGGCGATTGCCATCTTCAAGCAGATGCAACGTCTCGATCCGAATCAGGTTTCGCTGTTCAGCCGGTTGGCCGAATTGAACGAAAAGCAGGGTTTGATCGGCAATGCGATGGCCGAGTATCGCAATCTGGTGAGCTATTATGAGCGCAACGGTATGGTTGCCGACGCCATCAAGGTGCTGGAAAAGATGCGTGACCTTGATACCGCCAACCTGAATGTTCGCGTCAAGCTTGCCGAGGTCTACGCGCTCAATGAACGTAAGGAGGACGGTCTTGTTGAGTTTGAAGGGGTGCTCTCCTCTTTGGCGGAAAAGCGGGATTTTGATAAAATCCTCAAACTCTATAAAATGTTCATGCCGCTTTACCCCAACAACCAGAAACTGAAGATCGGCCTGGCGTTAACTCTTTACGAAAAGGGTGAGTTACAAAAGGGAGTTTCAATCCTTTCCAGCCTGCTTCAGGACAAACCGGAGGACCCGGACCTGTTACGCCTGATTGCCCGCGGTTACGGTGAACTCAGGGACTGGCCGAATGCGGTGAAAACTTATCGACAGTTACTCGTCCTCGATCCGACCGATCTGGATATCCGCGAACGGTATATCAAGTGTCAGCTTGACAGCGGTCAGTACGATCAAGCCCTGGCCGAGCTCGAAGAGTGGAAAGAGAGCTTTTTTAAGGCTGATCGTCTTGATCTCCTCAAAGAATATTACGAACTCCTCAAAGATCGGTTGGTGGACAGTTCCGTTGTGCTGCAGACCCTCGATTCGCTTTATGAGTTGACCGGCGAAGGGGAGAAGCTGCTCGACATCATCTCGGAACAGGACGATGAGCCGGAAGAAACGGTGGACATTGAGACCTTGTCTGATTCGTTGCTCGGTTCAGCTGATGATGATATTGAACTGCCGGCCACAGATTCGGAGTTTTCCCTTGAAGAATCGGACGAGTTGCTGACCGATCTCCCCCTGGAAGAGTTCGACCTGCAGCTCGAAGCGATGGATGAGGACGATTCTCCGCGTGCAGATGACGAGAGCGATGATTCGAACAGCGTCATCGAGCTCGACCTCAATGTGGCTGAGTTAGAACCGGATGCAGAGGAGATACTCGGATTTTCCTTCGATTTGTCGGAGGATGAAGAGGTTGCGCCGGCTCCCCCGGTGGAAGAGCGGAATGTCGGGACCGACCTGGAGGAGGCCGAATTTTATATCCAGCAGGGCCTGTATGTTGAAGCCGAGAAGCTTTGTCTCGACATCCTTGTTTATGCTCCGGATTCTGAGGAATGTCAGCAGAAACTGGCGGACATCCGCAGCCACCTGCATGCGGAGCCCCGGGACTCTCTGGCAGATATTCAGGATCTGGCCACAGATATTTTAAGTGATGATCCTCCCGATGTTACCGGGGAGGATCATGCTCTTCCGGCGAAAGACGAGAGTGCAAAGCCGAAAATCTTCAGAACCGATGTCGATGAGCAGATTGCCGCCGAGGATATGGAATCACATTACAATTTAGGCATTGCCTATCGCGAAATGGGGCTGCTGGATGATGCGGTCAGCGAATTTGAAAAAGCGCAGAGCGATCCTTCACGTTATGTTGACTGCCAGACCCTGAAGGGTCTTTGTTTCTCCGAAAAGGGCGATTTTACTAATGCTGAAATCATGTTTCAGCAAGCGCTCGATTCTCCGCATCTGGAAGATGGACAACGTCTGAGTCTCAGCTTTGAACTTGCGACGCTCTATGAGACCTCCGAGCGTTTTGAAGAAGCCTTGAGCAGCTACCGGGCCGTTCAGTCTCAGGATGAATCTTACCGTGACGTTAAAAGTAAAATTATTTCTCTGCAGGAAAAACTCGGTATTATTGTCGAAGATCGGGTTGAGGTAAGAAAAGATCGGATTTCCTTCCTTTAATTGTCTTTTATCGGTTTTTTGCGCCGCCGACACGGGTTGATCATGGGCTATACAGATTACTTCAATTTTGAACGTGAGCCATTTTCCAACGCGCCGAATGATAAGTTTTATTTTAATGGTGAACAGCACACCCAGGCCTTGCTGCGGCTGAAGTATTCTGTCGACTCCAACAAAGGGCTGGCGGTGCTGGTCGGTGGGGTCGGCACCGGAAAAACGACCCTGGCGCGGCGCATGCTGGACGATCTGCCGATCGAACAGTACGAGTCGTCATTGCTGGTCATGATTCATTCCGCGATCACTCCGGAATGGATTCTTTCGCGGATCTGTATGCAGCTGGGGGTCAGAAACCCTGAGATCAGCCCGCTGAAGATGCTCAAGCAACTTTATGAGCGTTTGCTACAGATCGAGCGGGAGGGGCGTAAGGCGGTAGTCCTGATTGATGAAGCACAAATGCTGCAGACCCGGGAGTTGATGGAAGAGTTTCGCGGCCTGCTGAACCTGGAAATCCCGGACAAGAAGCTCCTGAATATTATTTTCTTCGGGCTGCCGGAGCTTGATAAAATAATGCAGCTCGACGAACCGCTGGCTCAGCGGGTGGCGTTCAAGTACACATTAAAACCGTTTACTGCCGATGCGAGTGAATCTTATATCAAGCACCGCCTGCATGTCGCCGGCAGTCAGAAAATGCCGTTCGAAGCAGCGGCGTTGCCCTGGATTCATAAATTATCCGGCGGGGTGCCGCGTCTGATCAATACCCTTTGCGACAATGCCCTGTTTGAAACCTATTTGCGCCGCCGGACCGAGGTGTCTGTCCAGATCATAAAAAATGTCGCGGAAGATCTCGGCCTGCTGAAGATGCAGAAAAGCCCCGTCCCGGCAGCTGATGATTCGGATGATCTCGATGAGATAGAAATGATTTTTGAGGATCTGGAAGAAAAATAATCGGCAGCACAGAAATTGATTTCTCCTGATGGCGGTCGGTGTTCCCCGACCGCTGTTTCTTTTACGGGAAAAGATTGATGACCGTATCACACGCAACAATTCACCTGCTGCCCGAAGCGCTTTGCAACAAGATTGCTGCCGGAGAAGTGGTCGAGCGACCCGCGTCGGTGGTCAAGGAGTTGCTGGAAAATTCACTTGATGCCGGGGCGACGGAGATTCTCATCGAGCTGCAGGCCGGCGGCAAGAAATTGATCAGGGTCGCTGATAACGGTCGCGGGATGAATCGTCAGGATGTTTTTTTGTCGCTGGAGCGGCATGCGACCAGCAAAATCAGTTGTGATACCGACCTGTTTGCTTTGCAGACGTTGGGGTTCCGCGGCGAGGCACTGGCCTCAATCGCCTCGGTTTCCCGTTTCCTTCTGCAGAGCTGCGCCACTGACCAGGGTCTGGGACAGCAGATTTATGCCGAAGGGGGGGCGGTCAGACGGGCAGAAGAGATCGGTTTGCCCCGGGGAACGGTTGTTGAAGTGCGTAATCTGTTTTTTAACCTGCCGGCGCGGAGAAAATTTCTCCGTAAAGAACCGACAGAGTTGAGCCACGCGGCCGATGTGGTGACCAAACAGGCGCTGGCCAATCCCACCGTCTGCTTCCGCTTGAAACATAATGACCGGTTGCTGCTTGATCTGCGCCGTGAAAATGGACTCCGGGAACGGTTTGCCGCGCTGCTCGGCCGCTCTCTGCTCAAAGATATGCTCGAAATTGATCAACCGTCCGGAGCTGAACTGCGCTTGACCGGGTTGATTTCGCAGCCCCGGTTAACCCGTTCGGCGACAAGCCATATCTATACCTTCATCAACGGTCGCTACATTCGTGATCGCGTTGTGCAACATGCGGTCATGGCGGGCTATCGTCATCTGTTGATGAAAGGGCGTTACCCGGTTGTTGCGCTGTTTCTGCAGATCGATCCCGCACAGGTGGATATCAATGTCCACCCGACCAAACATGAGGTCCGCTTTCGCGAGCAGGGCCTGGTGCATGATTTCATCGTACACAGCCTGCAGCAGGTCCTGCGGCCGGCGGATTGGTTGGATCATCCGCCGACCACCGTTGCGCCGGAGCCGGGCGCGACAATACCGTCCGACAGTCTACCGCGACCCGATATTGTCGCTCCGGCCGTCAATGAAGGTCCGGCCGCTTATCACGCTGAACCACGGCCAGCGGCAGCAACTGTTGCGCCCAACTCCCCGGCAGCGCCTGCGACAGATTTTTCCACGACCGCCGCAGGGTTACCGGCAGAGCAGCTGCCGCTGCCAGAGAGTGAAACGGGCGGTTTTTTCACCCGTCTGCAGATTCTCGGACAGTATCATCAGAGCTACCTGTTATGTCAGGATACTGATGACCTGATTCTGGTCGACCAGCATGCGGCGCACGAACGGATCGGCTTCGAAAAACTACGTCACGCCTATGCTGTCGGTTCGGTTCCCAGCCAGGCGCTGCTGTTTCCGCAGATTCTTGAGTTAGACTATCGCAGCGCGATGGCGCTTGAGGAACATCGGGCCGAGCTGGAACGGCTCGGTTTTGAAGTTGAACCTTTCGGCGGCAAATCTTTCGCCCTGAAATCGATCCCGCAAGTGCTGGCCGATCGGGATGTCGGGCAACTGGTTATCGATGTCGCCCTGGAGCTGGAAAAAGTCGGTCGGGCCGGTCAGTTAGAGGAATCGATCGATGAAGTCCTCATCCTGATGGCCTGCCATGGCGTGATCCGGGCCAACCAGGCCCTGACAACTGAAGAAGGTAAAGCCCTGCTGCGCGAGCTTGATCAGATCGATTTCAAGGCCAACTGCCCGCATGGTCGACCGGTTATGCAGCGTTTGACCCTGACCGAAGTCGAGCGCCTGTTCCGCCGTCAGTAACGGGGGCTTATCATGATCGAGCAAAAGATTCCGCTGCTGGTTATCTGTGGTCCCACCGCTTCCGGAAAAACCGGCTGGGTGCTGAAACTGGCCGAATATTTTCCGCTGGAAATCATTTCTGCCGATTCACGGCAGGTTTATCGGCAGATGGATATCGGGACCGCCAAGGCGACCGCTGCTGAACGGGCTGTGGCTCCGCATCATATGATCGACCTGATCGATCCCGACCAGGAATTTTCAGTGGCGCAATTTGTTGCTCTGGCGCACCCCTTGATCCGCCAGATTGCGGCCCGTGGAAATATCCCCTGTCTGGTCGGTGGCACCGGTCTTTATATCCGGGCTCTGCTCGGCGGGTTGGCCGATCTACCTTCTGCGGATCCGCAGTTGCGTGATCAACTCCACCGTCGGGAGTTGCGTGAGGGCGAGGGGACGCTGCACGCTGAGCTGGCGCGTGTCGACCCGGTTGCCGCGGAAAGAATTCATCCACATAACCTTGTCCGGCTGGTGCGGGCGCTTGAGGTCTATCATTTAAGCGGTCGGACTCTGACCGAGTTGCAGGCGGAGCATCAATTTGCCGATCAACCTTACCCGGTTCTCAAACTGGCTCCGGCACTGGAACGGGCTGAACTCTATCGTCGCATCGACCGGCGGGCTCAGCAGATGCTGGATGACGGGTTGGTTGCCGAGGTTCGTGGCCTGGTCGAGCGCTATTCGGCGGATCTCAAAGCACTGCAGACGCTCGGTTATCGTGAAGTGGTCCGTTACCTCGATCTGCCGGATAGCGATGTGCAGATGCTGGAGGAGATCCGTACCCGTACCAGTACGCCAAACGCCAGTTGACCTGGTTCAGAAAAGAACCGCAAATAATTTGGGTTGATTCCTTAACTGAGTCTGGTAGAGTGTTACGATCTATTGAGGATTTTGTCAGTCAATAAAGGAGTGGATATGCCAAAGTCACCTTTTAATATTCAGGATCAGTATCTGAATCAGGCTCGTAAGGAACGGGTCAAGGTCACTATTGTTATGATGTCGGGGGATAAGCTGGAAGGTTACATCAAGTCATTTGACAGCTTTTGTGTCCTTGCTGAAAGCGGTGGTGACATCTTGATTTACAAGCACGCGATCAGCTCGATCACCTCATCGGATGGGAACTTCCGGTTACATGGTGGACGTGATTAACGGCTGATCTGATACAATCATCACGAAACAGGGGCAGCGCCGGAGGTGCTGCCCCTGTTTCGTTGTTTACGGTAAGTCTTCCGGGAGTTTGTGATGCTTCGCATTGAATCGGTTGAACCGGGAAGTTATGCCGCCGAACTGGGACTGGAGAGCGGTGATTGTCTGTTGGCTGTCAACCGGCAGGAAGTTGCCGACCTGGTTGACTATCATCGTTCTATTGCCGCGGAAGATCTGCTGCTGGAAGTTTTACG
>JAADGW010000155.1 GCA_013152145.1 Deltaproteobacteria bacterium | reverse complement strand
CCGGCGCTGACCGCTCCACCGCAGGGGTTATGTCTGATGGAGGTCTGGTATTGAAGTCCTCTGTTGAGAGAGAAATAAACCGATTTTGTGCCAAAGAATTGCCTTGACAGATTCAGGTTATTCAGATAGTTTTACCGCTTTGTGAGCCCCACAACCCTAAGAGTGTTAAGTCCGGAGAGGAACGCGATGAGTACTCAGATCGCTAAAGAGCAAGATATCAAGAGAGACTGGTTTGTGGTCGATCTGGAGGATGTTGTCCTCGGTCGTGCTGCAACTGAAATTGCCCGTATTCTGCGCGGCAAGCATAAACCAATTTTCACCCCGAGTGTTGATACTGGTGATTTCGTTGTTGTGCTGAACGCCGACAAAGTCAAGCTGACTGGTAACAAGTTGGCAGACAAGAAATACTATCGCCACAGCGGTTACCCGGGCGGTATCCGTGAGATCAACGCTGAAAAGCTGCTGGCCAAGAAGCCTGAAATGGTTATTCAGTCAGCAGTGAAAGGGATGCTGCCCAAGAACAAGTTGGGTCGCAAGATGTTCAAAAAACTCAAGGTCTACGCCGGTGGCGAACATCCTCATGCCGCCCAGCAGCCTAAAGAACTGAAGATTTAGGAGATAGCTAGATGGCTGAGCAGAAGTTTTACGCAACTGGTAAAAGAAAAACCTCGATCGCCCGCGTCTGGATGAAACCCGGCAACGGTGAAATCGTCATTAATCAGCGCAGCATCGACGAGTTTTTCGGTCGTGATACCTCCAAGATGGTTGTCCGTCAACCGCTGGAACTGACAGATAATATGGGGAAATATGATATTTCTGTCAATGTCAGCGGCGGTGGTGCTTCTGGCCAGGCGGGTGCGATCAAGCACGGTATTACCCGCGCCCTGCTGGAAATCAACCCTGAGCTGCGGGCTGTCCTGAAAAAGTCCGGTTTCATTACCCGCGACAGTCGCGTCAAGGAACGGAAAAAGTACGGTCGTCGCGGCGCCCGGCGGAGCTTCCAGTTCTCCAAGCGTTAGGCAGTACAGACTGTTTTACAGTCATCTTTTCGATCAAAGAGGGAAGCCCGGACGGGTTTCCCTCTTTTTTTTAGCCAAAAAAAAACAGTTCCTAAAAAAAGAACTAAAACCTAAATCGTTAGCCACCAAGACTCCAAGTCTACCAAGAGAGTCAAGGTCTTTGATGGTAGGTTTTGGTGATCTTGATGACTTGGTGGCAATCAGCCTTTGTTTGATGGGTTATAGAACCGTTTTTTTCAATGGTCGACATCGGCTTGTCCGAACGGTATTATGCGTACCGATATCCAGTGTTTAGCACCCTTTTCCAGAATGTGAACAGTTGGGAGTGGTCAGATATGCTCAAGGTTGCCGTCATCGGCGCCAGCGGTTACACCGGCGCCGAATTAATCCGTTTACTGGTCGGTCATCCTGAAATCGACATCTGCTGCGTGACGTCCCGGCAGCATGAAGGTTTGCCGATCAGTCAGGTTTTTCCATCGCTGGCCGGTTTTTGTGGACGGGTCTGTGAATCGCTCGATGTTGCTTCGATTGCAACCCGGGCCGAGGTCGTTTTTACTGCGCTGCCGCATAAATCGGCAATGGCGGTGATTCCGGACTTTTTGGCTGCCGGGTGCAAAGTGGTTGACCTTTCGGCCGATTACCGGTTGAAGGATCAAGCTGTTTACGAGCAGTGGTACCAGCCGCACACCAGTCCTGAATTGCTGCCGGAGGCGGTCTACGGGTTACCGGAACTGTTTCGTGATGAGATCGGGACCGCCCGCCTGGTGGCAAACCCGGGCTGTTACCCGACCAGTGTCGCCCTGGGGCTGGCACCGTTGCTGCGGAACGACCTGATCGATCCGACAACTCTGATCATCGACAGTAAATCCGGTACCAGCGGTGCCGGTCGCGGAGCCAGGCAGGGCAGCCTTTATTGCGAAGTGAACGAGGGATTCAAGGCCTACGCCGTCGCCGCCCATCGGCACACCCCGGAGATTGAGCAGACCCTGTCGCATCTGGCCGGATGTCCTGTTCAGGTCAACTTTACCCCGCACCTGCTGCCGGTCAGCCGGGGCATACTTTCGACCATGTATGCCTCTTTGCGCTCTCAACAATCGACGGCCGATCTGCTGGAACTTTATCGTCAGACCTACGTTGATGAAGCTTTTCTCCGGGTGATGCCGGGCGGTGAGCTGCCGAATATCGCCTTTGTCAGGGGTACCAATTTCTGCGATATCGGCCTGGTGAGTGATGAGCGGACCGGCCGGGTCATCGTTGTTTCAGCGCTGGATAACCTGGTCAAAGGCGCGGCCGGTCAGGCGATACAGAACATGAACCTGCTCTGCGGCTTCAATGAGCAGCTCGGATTAGGGATTGTGCCACTTTTCCCCTAGTTTTCAGTGGCGAATAATCGTAACATCAGCAGTTAATTTTGTCTTATTCGGCAGCGCAGGAACGAAGGAGATTTTGTATGCTGGAAAGCGGCCATTCCGTAGCCGGTTATCAGATTGTCAAGCCGCTCACCGAAAATCAGCTCTATGCAACCTATCTGGTTACGGGGTCTTCGCCGGCTTCTGCCAAGTTGCTGCTGATTGCCCCCGAATCTCTGGCAGATAAAAAACCCCGTCAGACATTCCTTGATCGATCTCAAGTCCTTCTCGGGCAATCTTTTCCCGGAATTTGTTCTTTGTTGGCAGCGGCGGCAGATGATGAAACCTGTTATTGTCTTTACCCCGTTCCGGCGGGAACGTCGCTGGCGGATGAGTTGGCGGCCGGATTTTCTGTCCGGCGATCTCTCGAGGTTGTCAGGGCGGTGGCCAACGGCCTCAGTTTACCCCATGCCGCCGGGTTTTGGCACGGCTCCATATCTCCAGTTAGCATCTATCTTGATGGCGATTCCGTCTGTCTGGATGAGTTTGCTCTGGCCAGTCTGCTGCGACTCGATTTTCATTCCGGTATCGATCCCTGTTACGGCAGTCCAGAGCTGGTTCGCGGTGAACCCCTCGGCTCGGCCTCTGATCTTTACAGCCTGGGGATTGTCCTCTATCGCCTGCTGGTCGGCGCTGTCCCTTTTTGTCAGACCGATCCGTTCGCCACCGCGATGCAGCATGTTCAGGAGCAACCGGCACCGCTGCCGGAGCGGTTGTCTCTCCTGCAACCCTTAATGGATGGTTTATTATCTGCCGCCAGCAAAGACCGTTTGCATGCCGACCAGCTGGTGGAAAAGATCGACCACTACCTGTTAATGCCTGAAATCGACAGTCTGCTGTCGGGCAGTGACGAGCAGCCGGTCGAAGCTGAAACGTCAACTGTCGAATCGGACAAACCTTCTCCGGTTGAAAAATTGGTCGACAGTTCCGACATGGCAGCGCGGATAGAAGAACGTCTCAAGGACCGGGCCACAGTGCTGCAGGAGAGTCGCGAAGCCATCCCGGATGCTCAACGGGCCAGTTCCGCCCGCATCTCCGCAATCGGCAAGCAGCGTGAACAGAAAACTCAGGCAATCAAGCACACTCCGCCAAAACAGAAAAGTGCAGCCGGCAGGTTTCTGTTGTTGATAGCCTTGGGGATTGCCATCGGCGGGATTTTTTATTTGCTGTTTTTCGGCACCCAACCGGGCCCACAGCAACTGGGTACGGGATTGCCGCAGCCGTTGCTGGCCGGGCTGGAGACCGGGACGCAACAGCTGGAGGCGGGTCGGCTCGCCGCAGCCGAGAAGACCTTCCAGGGCTTGATCGCTGATTACGCGTTGTATCCGCAACCGTACAATAATCTCGCCGCCACCTATGCCCGTCAGGGTGATCTCGAACGCTCGCGGGCTATGCTTGAGCGGGCCATGGCAACGGACAGTTCATACGTGACCGTTTATCGAAACCTGGGTGCGGTCTATTCCGAGATGGCACGTGATTCCTACGGCCGTGCGCTGCAGTTGGGGAAAGTTCAGCAGACGGTGGCGTTGCAGGTTTTTAACGGCGATAAATTGTTGTCCGTTAATTCACTGGAGGGCGCAGGTCAGGAACAGACCTCCAAACAAACAACTGTACAAACAGCTGGACAAGCGACCGGACAAGCGATTACACCGACCGTTGCGGCGCAATCGGAGGTTGCCGGCGCGGCACCGGAAGCGGTATCGGAAGCAGCGGGCACTGAGCCGGTTGTTGCTGTCGTCGACTCTGACGTGGTTGCCGAGCCGACAACTGCGGCGACGGAATCGTTGCCCGAGGTTGTGTTGCCGCCGGGGCCGGATTCCGCAGAAAAGTTCCTGCGTCGCTGGGCGGCGGCTTGGTCTGCTCAGGATGTCGACCGTTACCTGAGTTTTTATTCGGCCGATTTTACCCCGGCGGATGGGAAAGGTCGGGAACCATGGGCAAAACGGCGCAAGAGCCGTTTGACCCGGCCGAAGAGTATCAAAGTTACGCTGGATGATTTTTCTCTGGTCCGACAGGATGGTAAGCAGATGCAGATCGAAGTGACCCAGAATTATAAAAGTGATCGTTATGCAGATCGAACCCGAAAGCTTTTTAATCTGGTTTACAACGGCAGCGACTGGCAGATTCTGCGCGAGCGCTCACTGGGGAGAGTCCGTTGATGGCAAGACGTTTTACCGTTGTTTCGTTGATCCTGATTCTGCTCGGCTTCACCGTGGTGAAGGTCGGAGCTCTCTGGTCATCCCGGCAGACGGTCCCTGATTTGCGAGCGATCACTTCGCCTGCGATTGATGAGGCCGGCTGGCTGGCTTCTCTTGATACCCGGCAGCGTGCTTTGCTGAAACAGCTCAACCTGCGCTTGGAACGCAACGACAGCGATTATGAAGCCAGTTTGCTCAAGGCTTTGCTACTTTTTCAAACCGGCCGTTTAAATGCGGCCGTTACCGAACTGCGGCAATTGACCGCGCAGGTCCCCAAGTTTCGACTTGCTCATCTGGTCCTCGGCGATCTGCTGCTGGCCCGTTTCGATCAAGTTGAGTCGATCGGTTCGAGCAGTCTGCTGGAAAAGCTCGGCAGTGACAAGGAAGACCGGATTGAGCAGTTGCGGCGCGAGGCCAGGGCTCGTCTGAAGGGCTACCTGTCGTTGGTCGGCGAAGTTGAGGTGCCGAAGACGCTGCTGACCCTGAGCAATGCAACGAAGTATGCGCTGGTGATCGACAAAAGTAAAAACCGCCTGTATGTTTACCGCAATCTCGGACCCGGTCTGCCGCCCGAGCTGGTTGATAATTTTTACATCGTGCTCGGCAAGAAAACCGGTGACAAGTTCCGTGAGGGTGATCTGCGGACGCCGAGCGGGGTGTATTTTGTTACCAGCTACCTGCCGGATGAAAAATTGCCGCCCCTCTACGGTAACGGGGCGTTTCCGGTCAATTACCCGAATGAACTGGATCGACGCTTACGCAAGACCGGTAATGGTATCTGGCTGCACGGAACGGATAAGGCGCTTTACAGCCGTCCCCCGCTCGACAGCGAGGGCTGTGTTGTGTTGACCAATGATGAGTTCAACCGGATCAGTCAGTATGTCGAAATCGGGCGGACCCCGGTTATTATCAGTGAGGAAGTCGAGTGGTGTTCAAGCCGTGAATGGCTCGCTCTGAATATTGAGCTTCAGGCAACGCTGGAGCGCTGGCGGCAGAGTTGGGAAAGTGCTGATATCGATTCTTATCGGACCATGTATGCGCGGTCATTCTGGGCAAAAGGGTATGATTATCAAAGCTGGCAGAAGTACAAAAAACGGGTTTTTGCCGGCAAGACATATCAGAAAATCGATCTGAGTGATGTCTCTTTACTTCGCTATCCGCAGGAGGCGGATAAACAACCGATCGTGGTGGCTAACTTCAAACAACATTATCGGTCAAACAATTACAATGGTGATATGCGAAAACGCTTGTATATGATTAAAGAACAGGGCCGCTGGAAGGTTCTTTATGAGGGGCGCCAGTAAATTCAGGCACCAGGGAGGATGATGCTGAAATGATTCGCTGTCTGATATTAATTTGTGGTTTGCTGTTGCTGATTTCGACGACCAGCAGTGTTGCCGGAACCCTTAAAAATCGAGGTGACGGGACGGTTCTTGATCAGACCACCGGCTTGATCTGGCAACAGGGGGATTCCGGCCGGATGCCTTGGCTGGAGGCGGTCCGTTATTGTAACCAGCTCGACCTGGCGAATTCCCGTGGTTGGCGCTTGCCGTTCAAGGACGAATTGAAGAGTCTGGTCGCCGTTATCGGTTCCGGAGACCAACTCAAGCGCAAAGCGTTTCCAGAGGTTCAGGCCGAAGTCTACTGGTCCCTGAGCCGTGAAGATCAGCAACCGGACCAGGTCTGGGGGGTCAGCTTTGCTGATGGCAGAGAGTACCTGTTTGATCGCAATAATTTTAATTTCCCGGCACGCTGCATGATTGAAACGCCGGAGGCGGTCTATCTGCCGTTACTCAACAAGTGGAAGAACGCCTGGTCCCGTCAGGACGTCGATGCCTATCTGGCCTGTTACGGGAAGCAGTTCAAACCTGAAGGACATCTCTCACGTGATGAGTGGGCGAAACAACGCCGGGCTCGGATCTCGCGGCCGAAATCGATTGCGCTGACGATCTCCGACATCAAGGTTGTTTCGGAACAGGGCAACCGGGCAGAGGTCAGGTTTCGTCAAGCCTATAAAGCCAGCAATTACGCAGATCAGGTGATGAAGGTCCTGACCCTGGGGTTGGAGCGTGGTGAGCTGGTTATCGTCGGCGAACGGACAATTTCAAAGATTAAATGAGCTCAGGTTCTTGGCGACGGAGCTTTGCTATTTGATGATCAAAGCGTGAAATCGTTACATTGCTGCTTCTCTCCTGTTGTCGGGAGTTGTCCCCCCTCTCTTTCCTCCAGGGAGGGGTCTTTCCACCGCCCAGCCGGAATTTTTCTCTCCGCGGCAGACAGACCCTCCGTTGATTTTCTGATATATTGGTAGCCACAAAATAGTCTCTGATACCCGGGGTCGAGTAAAATCGGTGCACGGAGCCGTCAGAAACCCGGGGTGGTGACTGCTGGATCCAAAGGGCACGGTGTTGTCTCGACTGCCAAAAAATCTTCCCCGGTACCCGCACAGACAGCTGCTGGGCCCTTATCTCTTCACTTTACGGCGGTGTATGAGCGCCAGAAACAGAGCACGTGATACAGAGGTGGATCTATGGTGGATAACAGCAAGAAGCAGTCCCGAAACTTTCTTTCGTTTGAGGCCAGGGTTGCCGTAATTGCTCTGCTGGCGGTGGTTATTCCGCTCGGTATATTTGCTGCGATCAGTCTGCACAGTTCTTCGAAAACCCTGACGGAGGTGATTGCCAAGGACCTGGAGGGACAGGCGATTCTGGTTGCCCGGGATATCGATAATTTTATCGGTCAACGGATTGCCGACGCCAAGCTTCTGTCACATGCGGATGTTCTGGCCCGTGGGCGTGTGGAACCCGTTGCCCAGTATCTGACTGATATTGTCGAGTCAAGTGACTGGCTTAATAATGTCGATATCGTCGCCCCGTCGGGTGTGATTATCGCCAGTTCTGGAAATCACCACCCCAAAGACTGTTTGCTCTGGGAAAAAGACCCGGAAATAAAGAAACTTTTCACTGCGGCAACGGGGGCCGAACCGGGACAGGTCTTTCTTTCCCGCGCCCGGATGCTGGATGCCGGTCCCGGACTTCTTTTCATGACACCGATCCGTGATGTTGCAAAGGCTGCGGTGGACGGTGTGCTTGTCGTGGAGGTCAATCTGAACAGCATTGGTCAGATCGTATCCGTTTTTGATAAAAGTGTTGTCGGCGACAAGTATGTCTATATCGTGAACAGCGACGGAAAGGTGATTGTCACGGAAGATCCCTCGGTGGCAACATTTGACAGTTTTCCGGCATTAAAAGATCATCCCGAACTGCTGAGCTTGTTTTTTACGCCGGGTAATGTCGGCAGCCGGGTCTATACCGATGCCGGTGGTGTTGATGTTATGGTCGGCTATGCCGACATCAGCAAATTTGGCGTCAATCAAGCCCTGGGCTGGAGCATTATCGCGGTTGCTCCACTGGATGAGATCAAACTTCCCGTCTATGCGGCACGGAACAAGCTGTTTGCGTTTGGTCTCGCCATCAGCCTGGTAGCGATGCTGGTTGTTTATGCGTTCGTTCGAAAAATTACCGGATCGCTGGAGAACGTTGCTGCACATGCGGATACGATTTCCAACGGTGATTTCTCCCAGCGGTTATCTGCCGAAGTAGAAACGGCCGGCGTGATCGGTTCCCTGGCGACGACTTTCAACCGGATGGCCTCCAGTGTCGAGACGATAATGGGGGAGTTGCAGGAACGCGAACGGGGTCTTTCCCTGACCCTCGACAGTATCGGTGATGCCGTCATCGTGACTGATACCGCCGGCAATATCACCCGTATCAATCCGGTTGCCGCGGATCTGACCGGCTGGCCGGCAGTTGAGGCCTGTGGACAACTGCTGACGGAGGTGTTCCAGATTGTCAATGTGCAGACCCGTGAGCCCGTGGCCGATCCGGTTGAAAAGGTGTTGCGGACGGGAAAGATCGTCGGTCTGGCCAATCACACAGTGCTGATCAGCAAAGACGGCACGGAGTACCAGATTGCCGACAGTGCGGCTCCGATCCGTGATGAAAATGGGGGGATTCTGGGCGTCATTCTGGTCTTTTCTGGTCTTTCGTGATGTCACACAGCAGTACCAGACGGAAGAGGCGTTGCGCCGTTCGCAAAAAATGGAAGCTATCGGACAGCTGTCCGGTGGTGTCGCCCATGACTTTAATAACCAGCTCGGGATTATTATCGGTTATCTGGATTTCCTGAAAAACTACACTGCCGATGATAAAAAAGCGCACCAGTGGGTGACCACCGCCATTCAGGCGACTTTACGCTGCATGGAATTAACTCGGCAATTGCTGGCTTTTTCCCGCCGCCAGGCCCGGGGGAAAACGGTGGTGGATCTCAACCGCGTGTTCAGGGAGCTGGAAACCATGATTGCACGTTCGGTCACTCCCGAGGTGGAGGTCCAGTATTTTCCGGCTGCTGATCTGTGGCTGACCGAAATCAACCCCGGAGAATTTCATGACGCCGTCCTCAACCTGATTCTCAACGCACGAGATGCGATGCCGGACGGTGGCAAGCTGCTGATTGAGACCGGCAATAAAACTCTGGATGCGGACTATGCCGCTGTCAATCCCGGTGTTGAGCCCGGCGACTATGTCGAATTGACATTGAGTGACACCGGTACCGGCATGGACAGCGAAACTCTGGAACGTGCCTTCGAGCCGTTTTTTACCACCAAGCCGGAGGGCAAGGGAACCGGTCTGGGGATGGCCATGGTGTATGGTTTTGTCAAACGCTATGGCGGTTACATCAAGATTTACTCGGAGCTCGGTACGGGTACCACCATGCGGCTTTATCTGCCCCGTTCCAGCGATTCCGAAACGACGGTTCCGGTTGACGGCCTCCACGAGACCGATTTGTACACCGGCAGCGAATCGATCCTTATCGTCGATGATGAAGCCGATTTACTGCAACTGGCCGGTCTGTACCTGCGCGATCTGGGTTATCGTACCCTGCTGGCGGAGAACGCCGCTCAGGCTCTGGAAATACTGGCGGGAGATGTGACGTTGGATCTGCTGTTCAGTGATGTGGTGATGCCCGGCGGGATGAACGGTTTTGAACTGGCGCAACAGGCCATGGAACTTAAACCCGGATTGAAAGTGCTGCTGACTTCGGGCTTCACCTCAAAGACCATTGCCCACAACGGCCTGGCCCGGTTTGCCATTCACCTGCTGAGCAAGCCTTATCGCAAGGATGAACTGGCACAGCGAATCCGGCTGGTGCTGGATGAGAAATCAGCATGATTTGATCTGAAGTAACTATTCAGCGGCGCGATGGATGGCCTCGCGCTGCCCACTCCCAGGGCCGGGCCGCATGAACCCATCCATGGGGCTTGACCGTCGCCATCCAGGCGACAGACACCCTTGAAGTGGGCACCCCGAGGCCATCCTGCTGAATTACTCACCAGCTGAAGGCGGAGTTGACTCCTCGGCAGGGAGCAGGGCTGGACTCCAGGCGATACATTTGTTGCGTCCCTGCCGCTTCGCCTCGTAGAGAGCCGTATCGGCAAGATTCATCAGATCGTAGATTTCGGTACTGTCACTCGGAAAATGGGCGACTCCGATCGAGATTGTCAGACGTTGCCCGGGTTGACTTTTTTCAGCCCCGGGAAAGTGGTCTTTTTCAACACACACACGTAGTTTGTCGGCAACCGCCAGGCTGCTCGGCTTATCACTTTTCGGCAGCAGCAGAACAAACTCTTCTCCGCCGAAACGAGCCACCAGGTCAACCCCACGGGTATTCTGCAATAACAGCGAGGCGACTCTTTTCAGGACGATATCCCCCTTCAAGTGGCCGTGAAAATCGTTATAGAGTTTGAAGTGATCAATGTCGATCATCAGGATACTGAACGGACTGTGGTGCCGGCGCGATTGGGCCAGTTCACGCAGTAAATATTCCTGAAACTGGCGTCGATTCGACAGACCGGTCAACTCGTCTGTTGCCGACAGGGTTTTGGTTTTTTCGTAGAGCCGGGCATTTTCAATGGCGATGGCGGCCTGGCTGGCGATGGCCTGTGCGACTTTTTGTGCCGTACTGCTGAAGGCGTTTTTACTGTTCTGGTGCAGGTTGATGACTCCGATCAGGCGATTCTGCACTGTCATCGGCACCGAGAGCAGAGATCCCTCTGTGATGCTTTCGTTGCCGTAACGTGGTTTATCCGCACAGGCAGTCAGGTCGGGGGCATAAACCAGCTTCTGGCTCAAGGCCGCTTCACCGGCCAGACCGATGCCGAGGTCGACGCTGACCGATTTCAGGTCAATACCGTAGAGTCCCTGTACCTTGACCGCGGTAAGATTTTCTGCCCCGGAGTGAAAAATATAGAGAACACAGACGGTACAGTGGAGAGAGTCCTTCAGTGCCTGAATAATCCGCTCGTACAATAACCGCTGGTCAAGTGACGACACCATCGTCTGGGTGACCTGGAACAGTGCTGTGAACTCCTGATTCTGTTCTTTTAAACTGATGGTGCGGGTCTCCAACTCCAGATTGGTTTTGCGCAGGTACTGGTTGTGGTTTTTCAGGTCGTCCATATTCTGCAGTTGCTCTGACAAAAGCTTCAGCTGTTGCTCTTTTTCTTCCTGCAGGTCGAGGAGCTGGTTCCAGGCCGACCCCAGTTTGTTCAGTTGCGAACGGTTGCTCCGATCAACCTCAACCCGCACCGACCGATCCCCGTTCGCGACCTTATCGGAGGCCGCCAGCAACGCATTTAACGGGCTGAAAAAACGGATCAGCAGAGAACGGAAAAGGGTAATACAGATCAGCAGGCTCAGACCGGTAATGCCGAGCAGGTAGAGGCGGTGATGCAAAAACAGTGTCTCGAGGCCAGAGAGGGACTGACTCGCCCCGAGCAGAAAAATCCCTTCATGTCCGAGCGGCAGTGGAGAATAGGAAATAAGCCGTTGCTCGCCGTTGTCGACGATGCGCGACAAAGAGCTTCCGGAGCGGAGTCGGGCCAGGTCTGCTGCGGACAACAGCGGAATATGGCCTTTGGCCGCAGAATTGTCGGCGATCAACCGGCCCTGCCGATCAAGCAGATAAAAATTAATTTTGAAGCGTTCGGCGATTTCATTGAGGCAGGAACGGTCCAGGCGGTGCGACAAAAACAGGTATCGGTCGGTGTCCAGCCACAGACAGGCGACCAGCGAGTAGCCCTGTTTCCGGTTGGTGACAACGGCAACATAGGCCGATTCACGTGGTTTGGCCTTTTTCGCCAGGGCCTTCAACGGCTCCGGCAGGTCGGGGTTCGCTGTGCTGCTGATAATTGCGCTGAGGTGGTGGTCATGGACCGACAACGCCTGCTGGATTTCAGCGGGCGTTGCCGGCAACATGCTTTTTATGTGCAGAGCCTGCTCGATGAGCAGCTGTTCCATCTGCTTGAATTCGCCATAGGCCAGTTGCTGGGTCTGTTCAAGACGCTTCTCGGCGGTCTCGATGAGTCGTTTCTTGAGCAATAAGCTGGAGCCGATCGACGTGGCGACGGCCAGGGAGATCAATAACAGGATGCAAGGCAGGAGCAGCTTCGTCAGCAGGGACAGGTTCTCGTAGCGGTAGTTTGCAAGCATTAGAGGCCTTCGTGGTAAATCTGTCCGGTTTCGACCAGTTCCACAAACGCGTTGGCGACCACGGGGTCGAACTGGCTTCCAGCGTGGGTTTTAATTTCATTTAAAGCAATCTCGGTCGGCAGTGCGCTACGGTAGGGACGATCCGAGGTCATGGCATCAAAGCTATCAGCGACAGACAGGATGCGTGACTCGAGCAGTAGCCGATCACCACTGATGCCGAGCGGGTAGCCCGACCCGTCAAAACGTTCATGGTGCTGACCGATGATTTCCCGCACCCGCTCCAGGAAATGGATCGGCTCGAGAATCCGCATGCCGATCAGCGGATGCTGGCGCAGGTGATCAACATCATCAAGCGACAGTTCGTCCACTTTGTGCAGCAGCGAGGCGTCAACGCCGATTTTACCGATGTCGTGCAGAATTGCCGCCTGTTCCAGGTCTTTTAAAGAGTTCTCAGCCAGATTCAGTTTGAGCGCCACCGCCATTGAGTAACGGGTCACCCGCTCAGAATGACCGCGGGTGTAGGGATCGTTGGCCTCGATCGCCGAAACCAGCGCATGGACGGTACTCATGTAGGTGTTCTGCTGCTCTTCGTAGAGGCTGGCATTGTTGATGGCAACACTGGCCTGAGCGGCGATGGTTGACAGGATTTCCAGGTCTTCTTCGTAAAAGCGCGAGCCATCCTGCCGGTTGGCAATGGTGATGGTGCCGATAACCTCATCGTGAATAAACAGCGGCGCACAGATCACCGAATCGCGGGCAAAGCCGAGCCGGCTCATGCGGGCGAACTCACGTGACTCATCAATTTTTTTGATCAGCAATGGTTCACGGTTTTTAATAACCCAGTTGGATACGCCGCCCTGACAGAGCGGGATGTCCATTTCCGGGTCATAATATGCGCTGGAGATACCGATAACATCACCGATTTTCAGGCAGTGGTCATTTTTATTATAGAGCAGGATATAGCCGATGTCCGCATTCAAGGATTCCAGTGCTTTGCGCAGCAGCAGGTTGAACAGGTTTTTCAGCTCCATGGTTGAGTTGATCGCCAGCCCCATTTCGTACAGGGTGGAAAGGCGATTGACCGCTTTGGCCAGGGTGGTGTTGCGATCTTCCAGATCTGCCGCAAGGTCGGAGATCTGAAAGTTGGCGTCTTCAACCTCATTGACCCGGGTTTCAAGGGTGATGTTCAGTTGTTCAATCTCCTTGAGGCGGTCCTCAAGGGTCATGTTCATGCTGTCGATGGTATTCTTGTAACGCATCTTCTCCCGGTTGGTTGCCAGTTCACGCTCAAAGTGAACCGTTGAATCGAGCAGATGCTTGAGGCGTTCAACCATGCTGTTGAATTTATCGGAGAGCAGAGACATCTCACGCGAACTGGTGATCTGTGTGTGGGCGCGGGCAAAGTCTCCCTGCTCAAGTCGGGTCATGGCGATAATCAGCTTACGGATCGGGTTGTCGACGTAATAGAGGGTGAAAATGACCAGAGCGACGATCATGATGAGCAGGAGTGAGAGAGAAGAAATGATGTTGGCCCGTTCCCCCTGCTGTTGTAATGTGAGCAACGACTCGAGGGAAAGATGAACACTGAAGACCCCCAGAAGTTTTTTCTGCGGATCGTGACATTTGTGGCAGTCCGGGGTGTTTTTAATCGGCAGGGTTGAGATGTAGAGGGTCCCGTTTTCACTCTTCAGTGCAAGGTCTTCCGGGTTGTTACGGTAAGTCATCAGATCTTCTGCCGGGACGATCTGGCCAATCTCTTCTGTATCGGCAGACATCAGGATACGACCGCTTTCGTCGAAAATCCGCGGCGAAATAATCGTCGCCTCGCCGGAAATTTTCTTCAGCGTATTGAGGACTTCGTAATTGCGACCGGTCTGCATTGCCGTCGTAATGCTGTTGTGGATCGTGCGAGCCAGAATTCTGCTGTTTTGCGCAACCATCTGCCTGATCATCTGGTTCTGGGTCTGCATGTTGTGCCAGGTCGCAACCGCAACCGCAGCCATGGTGATCAGGATAGTGATGCCGAGGATTTTGATTTTGAGAGAATTCATTCGTCCTCGTTCAGCAGGGATGAAATGCTTAATTGTGAAACAGGCTGGCTAAATGACAAGAATGACGCCCAACAAAAAAGACACTTTCTAAATATGACGGTCTTCCGGTGAAAGCCTTCAGGATCATCTGACCCTTTTTATTTCAGCCGGTTAGTCTTCCGACATTAAAATTGTTCAGCTCTTATTGTGCAAATCATGGGCCACAAGCTTCCAGAATAATACGTTTTTTTCTCAATAAAAACACTATTTTTAATATGTGAATATAGCTCTGCCCGGAAGGTAAAAGAAATTGACTTTGGCATCTTTCTATGATTTTCTTGTTCGCTGGCTTTTACCCGTTTGGAACCCTGTTGATGCGGCTGACAGATTTTGATTTTTTACTTCCGGAAGAACTGATTGCCCAACAGCCGGCAGCGCGACGCGATGCGTCGCGTTTGATGTGTCTGGAGCGGCAGAGCGGTCAGGTTGATTGCCGTCGGTTCGGTGATCTCCCAACCTATTTTCGGCGCGGGGATGTCCTGGTTCTGAATGATACCCGGGTGATTCCAGCCCGGTTGCTCGGGCATAAGCAGACCGGCGGCAAGGTGGAGATTTTTCTGGTTCGGCGGGATATGCAGGTCACGGCGGCCGAAGAGTGGTTCTGCCTGACCAAAAGTTCCCGGCCGCTGCGTCCCGGGACCGAGGTCCAGCTGAGCGCCGGGATGCACGCTGAAATTCTTGAAGAGGCTGAAGCGCCGTACCGGCGGGTGCGTTTTTATTGTACTGGTGATTTCATGCAGCAGGTAGAAGAGGTCGGTCACCTGCCGCTGCCGCCGTATATCAAGCGTGATGACAGCCGTGCCGACCGCGCCCGTTACCAGACGGTATTCGCTCGTGAGAAGGGTGCCGTCGCAGCGCCGACGGCCGGGTTGCATTTTACCGAAGAGATGTTGCAGCGGCTGCGCGATTCCGGAGTTGAGATTCTCTCTTTGACCCTGCATGTCGGGCTGGGGACTTTTATCCCGGTTCGGGTGGAGGATATCCGCCGGCACAAGATGCATGCTGAGCTGTTCAGTGTGCCGCAGGCAACGGCAAACAGGATCAATCTGGCCCGTAAGGAAGGGCGTCGGGTGTTTGCCCTGGGAACGACCAGTGCCCGGGCCCTGGAAACTGCAACGACAGAAACCGGGCAATTACAGGCCGGCAGTGGAGAGAGTAAAATCTTCATCTACCCCGGTTACCGGTTCAAGTCGGTCGATGCGTTGATTACCAATTTCCACCTGCCGAAATCGACTTTGCTGATGCTGGTTTCGGCGTTTGCCGGACGCGAATTCATTCTTTCGGCCTATCAACAGGCGGTCGCCGAGCGGTTTCGTTTTTTCAGCTACGGCGACTGTATGTTGATAATTTAGTGCTGGGATAAACACAATTGTCCGGATTTAAATACGAGCTGTTACAGCAGGATAAAAGTTCACAGGCGCGCCGTGGTCGCATGACGACCGGCCGGGGAAAAATCGAAACCCCGGTTTTCATGCCGGTCGGGACCCTGGGGACGGTCAAGGGAATGCTGCCCGAAGCCCTCAAGGAGATCGGGGCGCAGATTATTCTTGCGAACACCTACCACCTGTATCTGCGTCCGGGACACAAACTGGTGCAACAGCTTGGCGGCTTACACAAGTTCATGCACTGGGACCGGCCGATCCTGACCGACAGCGGCGGGTTTCAGGTTTTCAGCCTCGGCGACTTGCGCAGGATTACCGAAGCAGGGGTGGCTTTTCAGTCACACCTTGACGGCAGTAAACACCTGCTGACCCCCGAGCTGTCGATCGAGATTCAGCAGGCGCTCGGTGCGGATATTATCATGGTGTTTGACGAGTGTATCCCGCATCCGGCCGAACGGGACTATGTGGTTACTTCGACCCATCGCTCGGCCCGCTGGGCCCGCCGCTGCCGCGAGGTGCTGCCGGCCGGCTCGGAATCCGCACTGTTCGGTATCGTCCAGGGCGGAATGGAACCGGACCTGCGCAGGCAGAGTGCTGAACAGTTGCAGGATATCGGCTTTGAGGGCTATGCTCTCGGCGGGTTGTCGGTCGGTGAGGAAACCGCGCTGATGTACGACCTGATGGAATACAGCCTGCCGCTGCTGCCGGCGGATCGACCGCGTTATGTGATGGGCGTCGGCACCCCGGAAAATTTAGTCGAAGGTGTGGCTCGCGGTTGTGATATGTTTGACTGCGTGATGCCGACCCGTAATGCGCGTAACGGGGTGTTGTTTACCTCCTTCGGAAAGATCAGCATCAAGCAGGCCCGTTATCGCGACGATGCTTTGCCGATTGACCCCGAGTGTGATTGTTACGTTTGTCGTCACTACAGCCGCGCTTATTTGCGGCATCTTTACACCAGCGGAGAAATATTGGCGTCGGTACTTAACACACACCACAATCTTTACTATTATCAGCAGCTGATGTTCGGTCTCAGGGGCGCTTTGGAAAAAGGGACCTTTGCCGAATTTCGATCTGCGTTTTATCAGAAAAGAACTCAATAACCGGTTTGTCTTTTACTAAAGTGCTGTTTGGGCACTGAACACGCTGAAGGAGGATTCATCTCATGGCAACAGAAGCATTCGCATTTGCAGGAAACGCAGCAGGACAAGGTCAGCAGGGTGGTTACGAAGGGATCATCATGCTGGTGGCAATGTTCGCAATTTTTTATTTTTTGTTGATTCGTCCACAGCAGAAACGCGCCAAACAACACAAAGAGCTGGTCAGTGCGCTTAAGTCCGGTGATCAGGTTGTGACGGCCGGCGGTCTCCACGGTAGAATCTCCGCAGTAGAGGAAACGACGGTTACCGTTGAAGTTGCGACCGGTGTGAAGGTAAAGATGAATCGTTCGGCAATTACCGAGGTCAAGCAATAGCATTTTTGCCCGATCGGACGACAAACAGGCTGGTCTTTTGATCGACACTTTGTCGGTTGATGTCTAAAGGGAGATACGACTCAGATGTCCAATAGTCTAAAATACAGGGGTGCACTGGTGCTGTTCTGCTTGCTCCTGTCGTTTTTCGCCATAGCCCCGACCTTCATGCGCGACAGTTTGCCGCAGTGGTGGCTCAATGCTTTTGATCCGATTCACCTCGGCCTCGATCTGCAGGGCGGGATGCACCTGGTTTTGGGGGTTGATGTTGACAAGGCGGTAGAAAGCCGGATCGATAGCATCATTGATCAGACTGAAACTCAATTGCGCAAGAAAGATATCATCTTCAAGCGGATTGAGCGTCGTCAGGGTGATCGCCTGGTTATCACTGTCTATGACAGCGCGGAGGGTGCCAAGGTTGATGCCCTGATGGCCGAAAATTATCCTGATCTGAAAGCAGAAACCTTAACCGGTTCCGGCAGCTATATTGAAAAGAGTTACCGGTTGAGCGACAAAGAGATCGCCAATATCAAGGATTATGCCGTCCGTCAGGCGCTGGAGACCATGCGTAACCGGGTCGACCAGTTCGGTGTCAGTGAGCCGACCCTGCAGCG
>JAADGW010000267.1 GCA_013152145.1 Deltaproteobacteria bacterium | reverse complement strand
GTCCCACCGTACTCTTCGCGGACATTCAGACCCATGAAACCGAGTTCTGCGAGTTTTTTCAGATTGTCGAAAAAAACCTGCTGATTTTCACCGCGATCAAGTTCGGCAGCGACCGGTGCCAGTTCGGCGGCGGCAAATGCGCGCGCGGTGTCCTGAATCAGTTTCTGTTCTTCAGTAAGGTCAAGATTCATTTTCATCTCCTGCCGACGGCTGGAAAAGACTTCTTTGCCGCGCTACGGTCGGCTCTTTTACCCTGCTGGTCAGCACACTTGTGTGCATCGCAACGACCATTGCCGGAGTCTCGGGAAAAATATTAATTTCCGGTAAATTCGGCCGGACGTTTCTCCAGAAACGCCTGCATTCCTTCCTTCTGGTCGTGACTGGCGAAACAGAGACCGAACAGTTCGCTCTCGTAGCGGTTGGCCCGGTCGAGATCCATCTCCAGACCGTTGTGGATCGCCTCTTTGGCCAGCCGGACCGCATATTGCCCTTTGCCGATAATTTTCGCGGCCAGTGCCCTGGCGGTGTCAAGTAAGTCCTCTTGCGCCACCACCTTGTTGGCCAGACCGATCCGGTAGGCTTCCGCGGCATCGATGAGGTCGCCGGTCAATACCAGTTCCATGGCCAGTCCTTTGCCGATCAAACGTGCCAGCCGCTGGGTGCCGCCGAAGCCGGGAATGACCCCGAGGTTGACTTCCGGCTGGCCGAAACGGGCGTTCTCCGAAACCAGGCGGATATCGCAACCGAGCGCCAGTTCGCAGCCGCCACCGAGGGCAAAACCGTTGACCGCGGCGATAACCGGTTTGGGGCAGGCACCGATGCTGTGCATGACCTGGTGACCCAATTTGGCGAACTTACGTGCCTGCAGGGCCGTCAAGGGCTGCATGGCGGCGATGTCGGCACCGGCGACAAAGGCTTTTTTTCCGCTGCCGGTGAGGATGATCACCTGGACGTCGGCATTGTCGGCAAAATCGACAAACGCCTGCTGCAGTTCACCCAGGGTCTGCTCATTGAGCGCATTGAGCGCTTTCGGGCGGTTAATGGTGACAACGGCGGTGCCGTCGGCAATTTCGATCAGCAGGTTTTCAAAATTCATTATCTCTCTCCTGAATTGTCAACATAGAGGGACGCACCCGGCTGTTCGCCCGATGCGCTATCGCGGGCGACACAGAGCGATCCGGCACCTTGCCGCTCAGCTCGACATCAATACCGGCACCGTCATCTGCTGCAGCAGGTGCTGCGCCAGTGGCGCCAGCTGGGTCGCGACCATACCGCCGCAGACCAGCAGGTCGATCCCGTTTTCAGCGGTGCGATTGAGCAGGGCGTCTCCCAGGCTGATGTCGGCAATCAGGAAGCTTTCCAGTTTGGCGTCAATGTCGTGACGGCGCAGATAGCGGACCATTTTGTCCTGGCTGCGTTCGTTCTCATTGTGCTCGTCGAGGGTTGTAGCGAAACTGATCAGGATGACTTCTTTCGCCTGAGCCAGAAACGGGATCGCATCGGAAAGTGCTCTTGCCGAGGCCCGCCCGGCTTTCCAGGCCACCATCACCCGGTTGCCGATGGTTTTAAAGTTGCCGACGAAAGGAACGGTGATGACCGGGTGTCCGGAGGCGAGGATCAAGCGTTCGGGAAGCTCGCGTGGTGGTGGCGGCTGTTTGCCCGGCTGACCGACGATCACCAGGTCGGCGTAGGTGGCCTGGTAGAGGACCCGGGTGGTCAGCGGCAGGGTGGCTTCTTTTTTATCGGACTCAGCCCAGTCGAATTCGACTCCCGCCAGGGCCGCTTTGTCGGTGCAATCGGCCCGGGCCGCATCCCATTGCGGTTTTTCGCCGCCGCGCGAGAAATAGGCAGAGTCGGTTGAGTAGAAGGCGGTCAGGCAGGCCTGGTGTTGCTTGGCCAGCAGCAGTGCCAGGTCGTATCGCTGGGGGCTCTGGGGGGTGCTGTCCAAGTGGACCAGGATGTTTTTCAGTGCCATTGTCATCTCCTTTGCCGCAGGCGTTGCAGCCGTGCCGCTTTCCCTCGGGACTCCCCGGAGGGGTAACGGTCAGTCGTAGGTGAAGAATCCTTTGCCGCTCTTTTTGCCCAACCAGCCGGCGTTGACCATCTTCCGCAGCAGCGGGCAGGGGCGGTACTTGCTGTCGGCGAAGCCTTCGTAAAGGACTTCCATGATCGCCAGGCAGGTGTCCAGCCCGATGAAATCGGCCAGGGTCAGCGGTCCCATCGGATGGGCCATGCCGAGTTTCATCACCGTGTCGATCGACTCGGCGTCGGCAACCCCCTCGTAGATGCAGTAGATTGCCTCGTTGATCATCGGCATCAGCACCCGGTTGGAGATGAAGCCGGGGTAATCGTTAACCTCGACCGGCACCTTGCCCAGCTGCTCCGCCAGTGCTTTAACCGTCGCGTAGGTGGCGTCGCTGGTGGCGATACCGCGGATTATTTCGACCAGTTTCATCACCGGGACCGGGTTCATAAAATGCATGCCGATGACCAGCTCCGGACGACCGGTTCCCGCTGCAATTTCGGTGATCGACAGCGACGAGGTGTTGCTGGCGAGAATCACCCCCGGTCTGGTGACTTCATCCAGGGTGCGGAAAAGTTTTTCCTTGATCGCCATATTTTCGCTGGCAGCCTCAACGACGAAATCAACCTCGGCCGCATCCTGCAGGTCGGTCGAAGGAATCAATCGGGACGTAACCGCGAGCTTCTCCGCTTCGTCCATCAGCCCTTTTTCGATGCTTCTCAGCAGCAGCTTGTCGATAAACGCCAGGCGCTTGTCGATGAATGCCTGGTCGATATCGTTAAGCACCACCTCCAGCCCGGCTTGTGCGGCCACCTGGGCGATACCGCCGCCCATCTGCCCGGCACCGATCACCATGATTTTGTTGATTGCCATGCTTGTCTCCCTGTTTAGTAGCTACTGTGAAAATCCTCCGCCCCCCTTTTTTAGCAAAAGGGAAGGATGACTCCCCCCTCTAATAAAGGGGGGCGAGGGAGGATTTAATTCCCACGCTTCTTCTCTTCTTCGCGGCGCCGTAGTTCAATCCGGCGGATTTTCCCCGAAATAGTTTTCGGCAGTTCGCTGACGAACTCAATTTCCCGTGGGTATTTGTACGGGGCGGTCTCCCGCTTGACATGGTCCTGGATCTCTTTTATCAGCTTGTCGGAAGGCTCAATCCCCGGAGCGAGAATGATGAAGGCTTTGACCAGGATGCCGCGTAATTTATCGGGAGAACCGACCACCGCACTTTCGGCCACCGCCGGATGACTCTGCAGGGCGCTTTCGACCTCGAAGGGGCCGATCCGGTAACTGGCGGCATTGATGACATCGTCGGCCCGGCCGACAAACCAGAAGTAACCGTCTTTATCCTTGTAGGCTTTGTCACCGGTCAGATAATAGTCACCGACAAAGGCTTCAGCGTTCGCTTCGTCGTTGTGCCAGTAGCTCCGCAGCAGCCCGACCGGAGGTTCCGGCTTGACCTTGACCGCGATATTCCCTTCCTCCCCATCGGCGACCGGACAGCCGGCATCATCCACCAGGTCAATCTGAAAACCGGGGGTCGGCTTGCCCATTGAGCCGAAACGAATCGGCAGGCAGGGGAAATTTCCGATCATGTTGACCGATTCGGTCTGGCCGAAACCATCGTAGATTGTGGTCCCGGTGATCTCCTTCCAGATTTTGATGATTTCCGGGTTGAGCGGTTCGCCGGCAGCCAGCGAATGGCGGATCGAGGAGAGATCGTAACGGCTGAGGTCTTCCTGAACCAGCATCCGGTAAACCGTCGGCGGTGCGCAGAACGTGGTAACGCCACAGGTTTCGATCAGTCGCAGGTGGGTGTCCGCAGCAAATTTTGCCGCCGCGTCATGCATCATGACCGCACAGCCGATCTGCCATTGACCGAACAGTTTCCCCCAGGCCGCCTTGGCCCAACCGGTATCTGAAAGTGTCCAGTGCAGATCGGTCGGCTTGAGATCCTGCCAGAATTTGGCGGTGATCAGGTGGCCGATACCGTAGGAAGCCTGGGTGTGCGGCACCATCTTTGGAAAACGGGTGGTGCCCGAAGTGAAATAGATCAGCATGGTGTCATCGGCGCGCGTCGCTTCGATCTGCTCGCGATCAAGCCGCGGCGAGGCCTCAGCCATCAATGTTTCGTAGGATTGCCAGTCAGGTTGAGAATCGCCGAGGCTGATAAAGTGCTTCAGACTCGGACACTGGTCACGCACTTCGTCAATCTTGTCCACATTCTGGTGCCAGGCCACCACACCGACCGCCTCGGCCTGATTGATCCGGTAGGCAATATCTTTCGGCACCAGGATATTCGGTGCCGGTAGCGGGATAACTCCCAGTTTGAAACTGCCGAGCATCACTGCGTACCAGTCGACCAGTCGCGGGACCATCACGAACAGCCGATCTCCCTTGCCGAAACCTTGCGCTCGCAACAGGTTGGCAAAACGGTTGGAAAGCACCTGCAGATCAAAAAAACTGTATTTGCGGATATCGGTCCCGCTCTGGTCGGCCCAGACCAGTGCCAGCTTGGTTCGATCCGCGGCCCAACGATCGATGACATCGAAGCCGTAATTAAAATATTCGGGGATATTGAAGCGGAAATCCCTGACGGTTTGCTCATAATCGAGCATGTTGGGGCCGGTCAGATTGATCGGTATATTGTCATAACGCATCGCCAGCGGCATGGGGTTCTCCTCCTGAATAACAGATTAAGCCGGATTGTTAATCGAGACGTTCAAAGATCGCCGCCACCGCTTCCCCACCACCGATGCAGAGGGTTGCCAGTCCATAACGCTGCTGGCGTTGCTCCAGTCCGTTGAGCAGGGTAGTCACCAGCCGTGCGCCGCTGGCGCCGACCGGATGGCCGATCGCCACGGCACCACCGTTGATGTTGACCTTGTCACGATCAAGACCGAGTTGGCGGATGGCAATCATGGTCACTGCGGCGAAGGCCTCGTTGATCTCGAACAGGTCGATCTGCTGCGGCGTCAGTCCGGCTTTGGTACAGGCGCGTTCGATCGCCCCGACTGGTGCTTCAGGGAAGTTGTCCGGATGCAGGCTGTTGGTGGCATAGGCCACCAGTCTGGCGCGCGGCTTAAGGCTCAGCTTCTCGACCGCATCCTGGTTGGCGAGCATGACGAAGGCGGCGCCGTCGCTGATGGTCGAGGCATTCCCGGCGGTCAGGGTGCCGTCTTTGCGGAAGGCGGGACGCAACGAGGTGAAGCGGTCAAAATCGACCCGGAACGGCTCTTCATCCTCACTGACGATCACTTCACCCTTGCGGGATTTTTTACTGACGGCAGCGATTTCGCTGGCGAACAGACCCTCTTTGAGCGCGTTCTGGGCGCGCCGATAGGACTCCAGGGAATATTCATCCTGATCTTCCCGGCTGATCTCCAGCCGGGCGATGGTCTCTTCGGTCACCTCGCCCATGTGCCGGCCGCTGTAGGGGTCACGCAGGGCATCATGGATCAGCAGGTCGACCGCCTCGGCATTGCCCATCCGCATGCCGTAGCGCGCCTTCGGCAGGCTGTAGGGGGACAGCGACATATTTTCCATGCCGCCGGCGATGGAGAGCCGATCATCCCCCAGGCGGATACTGTCCGCGGCGAGCATGATCGCCTTGAGGCCACTGCCGCAGACCTTGTTGATGGTCAGCGCCGGGATTCCGTCCGGCAGCCCGGCAGCCCGCATCGCCTGACGTGCCGGGGCCTGACCGGTTCCGGCCTGAATGACCTGTCCGGCGATGAACTGGTCGACCTGATCCGCAGCCACGCCGGTTCTGACGAGCAGCTCCTTCACCACTGTCGCACCTAATTGTGCTGCCGGAACATCTGCCAAGCTGCCACCGAAACTACCAAAGGGAGTCCGTAATGCATCAATGATAAAGACGTCGTTCATTTTTGCTCCTCGCAGAAAAAGGTCTGTTCGTCAGGCCGACAGCTTCTCGGTCAAAATCGGCACCAGTTGCTTCAGATCAGCGACCGCCAGCACGTCGGCAACCTCGCCGATCGGTGCGTCCTTGTCGGTGTTGATCGCCAGGATGAACTCCGATTTCTTCATCCCCGCCAGATGCTGGATGGCGCCGCTGATGCCGCAGGCGACATAGAGTTTCGGTGAAACGGTCTGCCCGGTGGTCCCGACCTGACGGCTGTGCTCGGCCCACTCGGCATCGACCACCGGACGGCTGGCACCATATTCTCCGCCCAGGGCCTTGGCCAGGGCTTCGATGATCTCCAGGTTCTCCGGCTTGCCGATACCGCGTCCGGCACTGACGATCACCTCGGCTTTGGACAGGTCAACGTCGGTCTCTTCAGCGGCTTCATAGCCGTTGAACTGGATATCGCCGTTGGGGGTTGCTTCGAGTTTGATAACGGTGGGGCTGCCGCTCGGTTCCTCGCTCGGAGTGAAGGCACCGGCCTGCAGGGTGACGACGCTGATCTCGGTCTCCGGTTTGACCCGGCGACGTAGCTTGGAGTTGCAGGCCGGGATGATCAGCTCACCCTCTTTGACCTCGACCACCTCGGAAACCTGCGCGGCATTCAAGGCGATCGCCAGCCGCGGTGCCAGATCCCAGCCGTAGCTGGAATGGGGCAGCACGACCAGTTGTGGCTGCTCCTTGGCGATGACATCGAGGATCAACTGTTTGTGGACGCTGGGATTGAATTCACCGGCCTGGGCGATATCGGCCAGGTAGAGGGTGCCGTCGTAGGCGGGCAGGGCCGCTTCGGTGCCGATCAGCAGCATGGCGCTCTCGGCGTTCAGGGTCTGGGCGAAGTTGCTCAGTTCGCTGCTGCTGGCGAGCAGTTTGCCATCTCTATATTCTGCAATCAGTAAGACTTTCATCGCTTATCCTCCTAAGCCAGGACCGTGGTTTTTTCTTTGAGAATCTGGATCAGCTTGTCAGCCAGTTCGGCCGGCTCCCCTTCGAGGATCAGGCCGCCGCCTTTTTTCTCCGGCGGTGCCATGGAGAGGGTCTTGAGGCGGGCTTCCGGCGGGCTCAGCTCAGCCGCTGGAATCGTCAGCAGCTCCTTTCTCTTCGCCTTCATAATATTCGGCAGAGTCGGATAGCGCGGGGTGTTCAAGCCCAGTTGGCAGGTGACCAACGCCGGCAGTGAGCAGCTGACCTTGGCCTTGGTCCCCCCTTCGAGCTCGCGCTTAGCGTTGACGACGCCGTCGGCACAGGAAAAATCGACCAGGGTGGTCAGGCTCGGCAGCCCGAGCAGTTCGGCGACCATCACCCCGACCTGGGCGCTGCCGCGGTCCTGCGACTGCAGGCCGGTAAAAATCAGGTCAAAGCCCTTGTCTCTGGCAAAGTTGGCGATCAGCGTGGCGATGGCATAAGAGTCCTTCTGCTCGCTGGCTTCATCAAGAATATGGACGCCACGATCGCAGCCCATCGCCAGGGCCTTTTTCATCGTCTCCTTGACCTGGTCGCGGCCGATGCAGAGCACCGTCAGATCGCTGTCGGCGACCTGTTGTCTAAGCTGCACCGCCTGCTCAACGGCGTACTCGTCATATTCATTCATCCGCCAGGCCAGATCGGCCATGTCATACCAGTTACCGCTCGCGTTGACCTTGAACTTCGATTCCATATCTGGAACCTGCTTGATACAAACCAGAAGTTTCATTGATTTCCTCCGCTGTTGAAAAATATGCTGGATCTACCTAGAGCAAAGAGAGTACCAACTGTCAATCTCTTGCTGTCCCTGTGTTTATCGCTGTTGCTACTGGTAACTTCCGTGACAACGTCTCCAGCCGTTTACAGCGGGGGAGCGCCGTCGCCGGTTACCTGCTCATCAGTCCTGTCGTAAGGAGCGTGAAATACTGCTCCGCAATCTGATCGATAGTGAATTTTCCGTCCGGCCGGTACCAGCGGGCGACCCCGGCACACATCTGGATGATGGCGCGGGCGAACAGCTTGATATCGCTGATCTGCCAGTTCTGCTCTGCTTGACCTGTGGCGATAATATCTTCGAACAGCTGCTGATAGCGATCCCGTTTACTGATGATCTGCCGGTAGTTGTCACCCTCCAGGTTACGCAGTTCATCGTCGGTGATGTAGGTTTCATCCGGTCCGGCGATATGATATCCGATGTGAAAACGGATCGTCCGGCGCAACCGTTCAGTCGGGCAGTCAAGCGGCTCGAGAATAATTTTCAGACGCCTGATCATATCGCTCATGGTGTTATCCATCAGCTGGAACAGGATCTCCTGTTTGGAGGAAAAATGATGATAGATGCTTCCGCCCTGAATCCCGGCACGTCTGGCCAGTTCGCGTAGATTCGAAGACGGGTAACCGTTCTCCCGAAACAGCTTGGCCGCTTCTTTGAGGATGATA
Source organism: Deltaproteobacteria bacterium (assembly GCA_013152145.1). GTDB lineage: Bacteria > Desulfobacterota > Desulfuromonadia > Desulfuromonadales > Geopsychrobacteraceae > Malonomonas. The sequence goes on along the minus strand of JAADGW010000267.1, from coordinate 457 downwards.
TTTTTGCGTGCAGGTGAACCGTTTGCCATTATGATCTCTCCAAACCTAACGTTTGTTAGATAGAATATCAAACAGCTTTATGCTGTCAAGAGAAAAAATGACCGGCGCATTTTTTAGAGCGCTTTCCGCAGCCTCTGCCAGTGAAGCTGGATATCCTGACCTAAAGCTTCGCTGGCGACGGCAGATTTACGGAAGCGGCCTTGCAGGGAGAGGTAGGTGTTGAGAGCCTGAGCAGAAAAATCCGGCTCGATATTGATGGTCAGCTCCACCCCGTCGCGGATTTCGCAGACCGGGAACAATCCCGACTGCACCGCCAGGCGGACCAGCTGAATCCCCTGCGCAGGTTCCGACTTCCAGCCTGTGGGGCAGGGTGCGAGGATGTGCAGAAAACGGAAACCGCGGGTTTGCAGCGCATGGCTGAACTTGCGCAGAGTATCTTCCGGATGGGCCAGCGAAA
>JAADGW010000153.1 GCA_013152145.1 Deltaproteobacteria bacterium | reverse complement strand
GTCGATCTCGGCATTGCGACCGACACCGGTTTTGTTCCCCTCGCCGACCTGGATATCCTCCAGCAGCCAGAGCTGATCCCGGTCAGTCAACAGCGCTATCCGCTGCAATCATCGTTAACCGATCTGGCCCGCGAGCTCCTGCCCGAGGCCCGCTTCGGTCCCTTTGCAAGCGTCAATTGCTGCAGTGGCACCCCGCCGTTGAGCTGTGATTACGAACAACGCAGCGACGCCATCTGCGAAAACATGGAAGGCGCCGCCGCCGCGCAGGTTTGCGCCGAGTACCGGTTACCGCTGCTGGAGCTGCGCGGCATCTCCAATCCGACCGGCAGCCGCGACCCGCAACAGTGGGAGATCAAACGGGGGGCCGAAGCGGCCCAGCGCGGACTCTTGAAAATTCTGCAACACTGGCCGGACGAACTGGACTGTACTCCATGCGACAATTGACCCTCGGTTATTCCCCCTGCCCCAACGACACATTTATCTTCTACGCCCTGACTCATGGCCGGATCACCTGTTCCGGTTGCCGTTTTCGAGAGCGGCTGGAAGATGTCGAAACGCTCAATCAGCTGGCCCTGGCCGGTGAACTCGACCTGACCAAGATCTCCTATCACGCCCTCGGTCATCTGCGGGCCGAATACTGCCTGCTGCACAGCGGCGGCGCACTGGGCCGCGGTTGTGGACCGCTGGTAATCTCGACCCGGCCGACCGACATGCAACAGCTGCGCGGCAAGCGGATCGCCATTCCCGGACAGCTGACCACTGCCAACCTGTTACTGCAGCTTTACGGAGAGGGGTACGAAAATCTGCTGATTCTACCGTTCCACCAGATTATGGCGGCGGTCACCAGCGGACAGGCGGATGCCGGGGTGATCATCCACGAATCGCGCTTTACCTACCAGCAGCAGGGGTTACAGCAGGTTCTCGATCTCGGTCGCTGGTGGGAAGAGGATTCCGGCTGTCCGATCCCGCTCGGTGGGATTCTGGCGAGACGTTCACTCGGAACGGAATTGATCCGACAACTTGACGAGGCGTTGCGGGCCAGTGTCCAATATGCCTTTGCCCACCCTGACGAGCCGCAGACCTATATCGAGCAGCATGCCCAGGAGCTGGAAACCGCGGTGATCCGCAGCCACATCAAACTTTATGTCAACGAGTTTTCGGTTGATCTCGGCGCCGAAGGGATCAACGCCGTCAAGACGCTTTTTACCCGCGCCGAACAGCGCGGCATTATCCCACCCTGCGATCTGCCGTTGTTTGTCACCTGAAAAAACCAGTAACTATTCAGCCAGATGGTCTCGGGGTGCCCACTTCAAGGGGGTCTGTCGCCTGGATGGCGACAGTTAAGCCCCAGGGATGGGTTCATGCGGCCCTTGGAGTGGGCACCCCGAGACCATCCATCGCGCCACTGAAAGTTACAAAAAACCGGACGAAACGACAAAAGGCGTGCCGCCCTGAATCGGGGAGCACGCCTTTTGTCCGGAACCGATAAGCTTACGGTTTGATATGGACCGCACGGATGAAATTGGCGTTGACCGCTTCTTTCACTTTATCGAGAGTTTCTTCATCGGCCGGGGAATCGATGGAGAAGACCACCATCGCCTCTCCGGCTTTTTCCGTTCGGCCAAGACTCATATTGCCGATGTTCACATCCGCCGCGCCGAGGATGGTGCCGATCTTGCCGAGCGCTCCGGGCCGGTCGGAGTAAGTCATCACCAGCATATGCTCTTCGGGGCGGAAATCGATGGCAAAATTGCGCATCTTGACAATTTTCGGGATACCTTCGAACAGGGTGCCGGCGATGGTGCGCGTCCCCTGGGAACCTTCCAGGGTCAGGGTGATCAGGTTGGAAAAGGATTCGGTTTCCGTCGAGCGGACCGATTCGATGGTGATCCCCATCTCCCGGGCGACCAGGTTGGCGTTGACCAGGTTGACCTCCTGATCGCTGCTGTGGTTGAGCAATGCCGCCAGACCGCAGACACTCAGCGGAGTACAATCGAAGCGGGCCAGCTTGCCGTTGTAGGTAAAGGTGACCTTGTTCGGATTCGGCGGGGCCAGTTGGGAAATGAAGTCGCCGATCAGTGCAATCAGTTGCAGATACGGTTTCATCTGTTCCATCAGGTCGGGATCGAAGCGCGGGATGTTAACGGCATTCGACAACGGCCGACCGTCAACATAATTGACGATCTCCTTGCTGACATCGACGGCAACATTTTTCTGGGCTTCAAAGGTATTTGCTCCCAGATGCGGGGTGACAACCATCTTCGGGTGCGCGATCAGTTGTTTGAGGGTCTCGGTATCGGGCGGTTCCTTGCTCCAGACATCAAACGCCGCGCCGGCCACCTTGTCGTTGTTGAGCGCATCAAGCGTTGCTTTTTCGTCGTAGATTCCGCCACGGGCGCAGTTGATGACAATAACCCCATCCTTCATCCGTTCGAACTGCTCCGCGCCGATCATGCCGCGGGTTTCATCATTGAGCGGGGTGTGAACGGTGATCACATCGGCAAAACGGATAATATCGTCCAGCGGGACCAGCTTGACACCGAAATCGTCCGCGCGCTTCTCGGAGATATAGGGGTCGCAGGCAATGACCTCCATTTCAAAGGCCTTGGCCCGCAGAGCGACCCGGCCGCCGACCTTGCCCAGACCGATGATACCGAGGGTCCGGCCTTTCAGTTCATGACCGGTAAAGGGGGCGCGGTTCCAGGCCCGGCTCTTGAGATCACTGTTGGCGTGCGGGATATTGCGACAGCGGCTGAGCAGCAGCGCCATGGTATGCTCGGCGGCCGAGTTGACATTGCCGTACGGGGCGTTGACGACGATAATCCCCCGGCTGCTGGCGGCATCAACATCAACATTGTCGATCCCGACCCCGGCGCGGGCGATAATCTTCAAATTTGTCGCCCGCTCCAGCAACGCGCGGTCAACCTTTGTCATGCTGCGGGTGATAATCGCCTGGTACTCACCGATCGTCTCGCGCAGCTCCTCGACCGGCAGTCCCACCTTAAAATCAACCTGGATCCGGGGATCGTCAAGAATCGGCAGCAGACCGTTCTTTGAGATTTCGTCTGTGATTAATACCTTCATTTCAAACCTTCCTTTTCTCACCCTTACGGGACGGGAACCGGCTGTAAAAAGATGGAATTCTAGGCCCATCCCGGAGCGTTGTCAATCGGTATACGCGGCGGGCGGCCATCACTTTCTCACCGAATTACGGTAACAGTTCGACCTGATCGAGATAGAGCGTGTGGGGCTGTTTCAGTTTGCCGACAAACAGCACCAGACCGGCAATTTTTGTCATATCCATCGGTCGACCTCGCGGGGCCTTTGCGACTTTACTCAGCAGAATCTCCTGCCGGGACCAGCCGGGCGGAGCAACCAGGGAGGTGTTGTAACGATCGCTGTAGCGGTTACCGCTCAAGCGATGGGCCTGATCATGAATCCGGAAATAGAACGGAAATGGTTCAGCGGCAGGATTGAAGATCCAGAAACGTAACCGCCGATAACCACTCCAATCCGCCGGAAAATGTTTCAACGTCACCCCGGAATAGCGCTGAGTGTTCAGCTCAACACGCAACGATGACGAACCGCTGAAAACATGCTGATGATCGATCCGCCGCCGGGAATTTCCACCCCAGCGGCTGGTCTCCAGTGGCGTTTCAAACCCGGACAGCAGGGGAAACTGCTGCCAGGCAACCAGGTCATCCAGCGTCACTGACAAAAAAGGGATCAGCGTCCAGCCAACCAGGGCCAGAAGTGGAATCCTGACCAGCCAGAGGGTGCGTGAAAAGCTCTTCGTCCGGCCCGGAATGATAAACGTCAGGGCCAGCATGCTGCCGAGCAGATCATTCATCAAATCCTGCCAACTGGCGTCGCGGCCGATTTCAGACTGCAACAGTTCGGTCCCGGCCCCGAGCAGAAACGCCAGCAGCAGAACCTCACCGACCAGCCGCAGTGACGGTTGCGGGGTCCGCCATTGCAGATAAAGATAGGTCCACAGGGCAAAACTGAACAGGTGCCCGAGCCCCCAGCCGTAAGTGAAAGAACGGGATGAATCGGGGCCGGGACCACCGACAAACAACAGAACAAAACAGAGCACGGCCAAACCGATCAATAAAATCTGCCAGATTTTTTGTTTTTTTGTCGTCATCATCAACCTGTCAAAAAATCCGACATCCGCAAGTTTTCTTCTTTTATGCAATAAACCCTTTGCGTTATAGTAGACTCAAAAGCAATATAAAACATATTCTTTATCCTTGGAAGACTGCGGTAAATTCTTACGGCACAACGACTTGGGTTGATAATGGGAGGCCGCCGCATTTTTTGCAACACCCGGCCGGCAATAAAGGGTATAATTTTTGCTGCACTTTCAGTACCCGGTATTATACTCTGTTGTTTGTGCAAGTCGGTGAGGGGTGACGTTATCCATACGAAGGAGCATCTAAAATGGAAAGTCGACTCAAATACCAACCCGCCAGAGAATATCAACGTTTCAAAGCCACACATCGGGCCCTGATTCTCATTAATCAAGGGCCGGAATCTCTCCCCTATCACATTATGGACATCAGCGAAGGCGGTCTGTCTTACCGCTACCTGGGAAAAAAGCTGAAACGCGCCGAGATCAGAGAGGTCAGTCTCTATCACAATTTTGAACTGATTCTCGATGCCGTCCCGGTGAGGACAGTTTCCGACTACCGGTTGCGCGACAACCTGGTCCCGATCCGCCGCGGCAGTCTCTATTTTAAAGCTCTGACGGAAGAACAACAGTCCCGGCTGGAGCGCTTTATCCGCGACTTCACCGAAGCCCCCCTGCCGGTCAGTTGAACCACCGCACGCCAACTGCCAATAAATTATCCAGCCGTCTGCGTTCGATCCGTCAACTCAGGCGGTTTCTTGTCGCGAAGCACTTCCTCACGGGAAAAAAGCGCACTTCCATTTGACAGCACACAGCCGCTGTTGTAGAGATGAAAATAATTGTCAGCGGCGCAGTTCTCTGGTGCGTTGCCGATCTTCCCCGCTTCCCGAGACGACAACATGAAACATCCGCTGATCCTCAAATTTCTGACCGGCCGAGAAGAACAAGTCAACCTGTTACGCCCCTTCCACCCACGCGACAAGCAGTTACTGGTCGAACTGCTGCGTTGCCCCGAAGAGATCAGTGTCCCCCTCGAAGAGCTCTGCTATATCATGGTCCTCGATAAAAGCGGCTGGCAACTGCCGACCAAAGAGGGCGAACTGGTGGAACATATCGAAACCACCACCGGTGACAGTTTTGATTTACGGGTGCCGGCACAAAACTACAAAAGCGGCTTCTACGCCTTCCCCATTGATCAAAAAGCGTCCTATCGTAACATCTTCTTCACCCTCCATGGGATTCGTCAGCGCCGTGAAGAACGCCCCTTGAGCGATATTCTTGAAGAACACGGCTGGCTGCAGGAAAATGCCATCGATGAAGTTCTTGATGAGCAGGAGAAGCTGAGGACACGAAAGGTCGGTGAAATCCTCGCTGAAAAATCTTCTGTGCCGACAGAAAAAATTGAAGAGCTGGCCCAGCAGACCGAATCGGTCTCCGCCGGTAGCAAGGTGCGGATCGGTGACCTGCTGATTCAGGCCGGCCTGATCAGCAGAGAAGAGGTTGAAGAAGCCCTCGAAGCCCAGTCGAAAGGGAAAAAGAAGCGGGTCGGTGAGCTGTTGATCGAAAAAGGACTGATCACTGAGGAGCAGTTGCTGATGGCCCTGTCGGCCAAGTTCCGCATGCCGGTCGTCGACCTCCAGACCATCATTCCATCTCCGGAAGCCCTGGATGCACTGACCCACAATATGGTCATGCAATTAAAGGTGCTCCCGTTAAGCCTGGAAAATCGCCACCTGACAGTCGCCACCTCGGACCCCACCGATCCGACCATCGGTGACAACCTGCGCTTCTTCACTAACCTGAGCGTCGACTTTGTTGCGGCGCCGGCTTCAGAGATTCAGGAAGCGATAGAAAAACATTACGGCCGGAGCGATGACGGGGAGGAGCAGATCGCCGACCTGATCGGTGAACTCTCCAGCGCGCAGATCGACGTTGAAGAAGAGTCCGATGACATGATCGACTCTTCGGTCAGTGAAACCGACTCGCAGATCATCACCCTGGTCAACCAGGTTCTGCTCGACGGGTTTCGCAAAGGGGCCTCCGACATTCACTTCGAGCCGGGTCTGGGCAATCAGCCGCTGCAGATCCGCTACCGGATCGACGGTATCTGCGCCGTTGCTCACCAGATTGCCAACGGCTACAAACGGGCAATGATCTCGCGGATCAAAATTATCGCCAAACTGGATATCGCCGAACGTCGAAAACCGCAAAGTGGTAAAATTATCATGCGTTCCGATCGGCGCAAGATTGAGTTTCGGGTCGAAACCACACCGACGGCCGGGGGACAGGAAGATGCCGTTCTGCGAATCCTGTCATCGTCTCAGCCGCTCAATATCGGCGAGATGGGGTTCACTGAAAGCAACCGGCAGAAGTTTACCGAGATGCTGGAAAAACCGTACGGTATCATCCTCTGCGTCGGTCCGACCGGTTCGGGAAAAACCACCACCCTGCACTCGGCTCTCAGCCATATCAACACCCCGGAACGCAAGATCTGGACCGCGGAGGATCCGGTGGAGATTACCCAGCCGGGGCTGCGCCAGGTACAGGTCAACCCGAAGATCGGCTTTACCTTCGACCAAGCGCTGCGCTCCTTTTTACGGGCTGACCCCGATGTCATCATGATCGGTGAAATGCGCGATCCGGAAACCGCCAAGATCGCCATCGAGGCCTCACTGACCGGCCACCTGGTGTTCAGCACACTGCATACCAACAGCGCGACCGAAACCGTGGTCCGGCTGATCGAAATGGGACTGGACCCCTACAACTTCGCCAACGCCCTGCTCGGGGTCCTGGCGCAGCGACTCGCCCGCCGTCTCTGCAAGCAGTGCTGCAAAGCCTACCAACCACTCCCCGCAGAGCTGGAGCAACTACAGTATTATTACGGGCGCAGCAACTACGAAGCACACGGGCTGCCGAAAGATCCGAAACAGATAACTCTCTATCGCGCCGAGGGCTGCAGCGCCTGCAACAAAACCGGTTACCGGGGCAGAATTGCAGTCCATGAACTGTTACCGGCCACAGAGGATATCCGCCGGGCAATCAAGGAGAATATCCTGCTTGAAGATCTGCGTGACCTGGCGCTGGAAAACGGCATGCACACACTGATGATGGACGGCATCGGCAAGATCCTGGCCGGGCATACCGATCTGGAGCAGATTTTACGCGTCTGTATGTAAACCGCCCGCCGTCGGCAGTAACGCGAGAACGCTGAACCAAAGGGAATAAAACCAGATGTCTGAAGCAGCACCTTCCCTACCGGCAAGACAACGGCTGACCCTGAAAATTCTGCTGCCGATGAGTTTCGGCGTCCTGATTTTACTCATCCTCTTCGTTGCTATAATCTTCTGGTCCCTCGACCGGGAAATTCAGACCAACCTGAACAACAAAATTGCCGATATCGACGTCAGTTTCCAGCATATGCTCGATCAACAGGTGCAGATCATGCGCATCCAGCTGGAGCAACTGGCACAATCGACGGAACTCCAGCAGCTGATGCAGCAACATGACCGCAGCGGCCTGCTGGCAGCGGCAGAACCGACTTTCGAGAAATTCCTCAAACCTCTGCAGGTCTCACACCTTTATTTTCTCAATCCTGATCAAACCGTCTTTTTACGGGTTCATAACCCTTCCCGTTATGGTGATCTGATTACCCGTCATACCCTGCAACAGGCGGTAACCACCCAAAAGACAACCCACGGGGTCGAGTTGGGACCGCTCGGGACCTTCACCTTGCGAACCGTGCTCCCCTGGGTCCATAACGGAAAACTACTCGGCTACCTGGAGCTGGGTAAAGAGATCGACCTGCTGATCAAAAACTTTTTTCAGTATAATAAAACCGCGCTGACCCTGACTATTGACAAACGGTTTCTCAAGCGCGAACAATGGGAAATCGGGGTCCGGATGCTGGGAAAAAACAATGCCGACTGGAACCTGCTGCCCGATAAAGTCGTGGTCCAGACATCGATCCCCGCGATGCTTCCGGAGATCCTCAAAATCCTGCAGGAGCAACAACGCAATCCCGACAAGCCTATCGAGCTGACCTTTGCCGGCAGAAAATATCGTGGCCGGTTACAACCGCTCTCCGACTCAGCACATCATCAGATCGGTGAATTCCTGGTTCTGCTCGATGTCACCGACACCCTGACCGACTACATGAGAACCGTCAGCATTGCAGTTTTTCTCTACCTGCTGGCAACCGGCGGGTTTCTCTTCTTTATCACATCAATTCTCGGCAAAACCGAAGCGCAGCTGAAAACAACCGACGACCAGCTGGTTGCTGAAATGACCAAGGTCCACAAGAGCAACATTCAACTGGAAAGCGAAATTGAAGAGCGCAAAACCGCCGAGGCCGCGCTGAGTAAAATCCATGATGAGCTCGAAGAACGGGTCCGGGAGCGGACCGAACAGCTCTGGCTGTCGCTGGAACAAACCCGGCAAACCCGCAAACAGCTGACCGATATTATCACCTCGGTGACGGATGCTCTGATCGTCACCGATCTCGACGGCAAGCTGCAACTGCTCAATCCCAGTGCCGAACAGCTGTTCCAATGCAAGGCGGATGACTGTCTCGGCCAACCGCTGAAAAACATCATTCACGATACGCGTCTTTTGACACAACTGGAAGAGGTTCTGCAGCAGCAGCTCACCGACCAGCGGATCCAATTTACGCAGATTTCACCCGACCTGCATAAACCGCTCTTTCTACAGGCGAGGACTTCCATCATTACCGACGAGACCAATAAGGCCGCCGGGATGATCTTTCTGATCCACGATATTTCGCACGAGCGGGAGATGGATCGGATGAAGAGTGA
>JAADGW010000251.1 GCA_013152145.1 Deltaproteobacteria bacterium | reverse complement strand
AATGGCAGGAGTTTATCGAAACCCATAATATGCACGAGTATGTCGTGTTTGTTGAAGATTACGATCTGAATGTCGCAGCCAGGCTGACTCAAGGTGTTGACGTCTGGATCAATAACCCGCGTCGGCCTTGGGAAGCCAGCGGGACCAGCGGCATGAAAGTGCTGGTCAACGGCGGTCTCAATCTCTCGGAACTTGATGGCTGGTGGGCGGAGGCCTATACCCCGGAATCGGGCTGGGCACTGGGCGACGGTCTTGAGCACGCGGATATTCCCGGCTGGGACGCACAGGAAGCGCAGCAGCTTTATCGCCTGCTGGAAGAAGATGTCATTCCCAGTTTCTACCGGCGCAACGCACAGGGACTCCCCGCCGGCTGGGTGAGCCGGATGCGCGAAAGCATGGCCCACCTGACCTCGCAGTTTTCCTCCAACCGCATGTTACGGGAATACACCGAGGGATATTATCTGCCGCTGGCCGCAGCGTACCGGCAACGCAGCAGCGACGGCAATCTCGCCGTTGCGCTGGAAGCCTGGTCCGTACAGGTCAGGCAACACTGGCAACGGATTCATTTCGGCAACGTGACAACAACACAGCAGGAGAAGGAGCTCTACTTTGAGGTGCAGGTGTATCTCGACGATATAGATCCGGATGCAGTGAGTGTCGAATTGTACGCCGATGCCGATGCAGGTCGTGAACCGATTCGCCAGAGTTTAGATCGTGGCATGGCACTTGCGGGAACCGCCAATGCGTACCTGTATTCCGGTTGTGTCAGTGCTGAACGACCGGTAGCCGACTACACGCCACGCATTATTGCGCTGCATCCACAGGCCAACGTTCCCTTGGAAGCCAATCAGATCCTCTGGTACCGCTGAAAACAAGATCGGTGTCTTTGCCGCCTGTGACATTCTGGTTTCACGGCTGGAGAGTCCGCAATCCGACCGGAGACAGCCCCGAGCAGCACCCCGGAGGACGAGAGTTCGATAACAATCAAACGATGTCAACCGAAGAGTAAATGAGCTTCAGATAACTTTTTATTAAAAATAGAATTTAGAGGTTTTTTTTTATTCAGACTGATCGTCAGAATATTTTCCTGCTAAAAAGGTCCGGGCAATGACATTTTCGGACCCGTCCATCACGCGGATTTTTACCTGAAAATAATTTTTATTGTACTTTTTTATTAATAATTCTAATCAGTTATATCCTTAATCTCGTTACAACTACGGAATCAGGGCTTGGCAAGACAGAGACCTCACGAGAAAAGTTTGCGGTTTTTAAGTCTGCAGAAATCCAGCTTAAACTAAACCTGTAATTTTTTATCCTAAATAAAATTTTCCTTGACAATTCCCGCCTTGACAATTCCCGCGGTTTTTTGTTTGGTAACGGGTGCAAAAACAGCGTTTTAAGTTACTTTGCAGCTATATTTATCAGATACCCATTAGATACCCGGCTCACCAATTCGTTATCAGCAAACAGGTCATCCGGCTCACAAAACTCGCTTCGTTCGAGTCGGAAACAAATTCCAATAGACGCAAAGGAATGTCCGAGATGTCAAAAACAACGATTAAACCCTCATTGCAGAACCCGCTTGCCGCAACTGAAGAAGTTGAATTCACCATCCCCGGTGAAATTGCCGGCCAGACCGGTGGCTACGAAGAGGTCATGAAAGAAGGCTATGACCTGATTCAACGCCCGATCAAGTCGGTTGCCGTCAGCCAGATCGAGAAGCAGCACTTTAAAAAGCGGATGACCGTCTGGGAGCGGATCAAGGTCCTGACTGACAGCGAGCCGAATATCCTCTTCCAGAACTGGGGAAAAAACCTCGACGGTGCCTCGCTGGTCACCGGCATCCTGAATATTGGGGGACGCGATGTGGCCCTGTACGGTCACGACTTCACCGTCCGCGCCGGTTCCATTGACGCCACCAACGGCCAGAAGCTGGCCCGCCTGATGCACATGGCCGGGGAAAAAGGGATCCCCCTGATCGGCATGAACGACTCGGCCGGCGCCTTCGTCCCGGCCGGGGTCGGCGGGCTTGACGGTTACGCTGAAGCCTTTACCGCCCTGCGTAAAATCAGCGGCGTAGTCCCGACCATCATGTGCATGTTCGGCTTCAACGCCGGTGGCGGTTCCTACCTGCCGCGTCAGGGCAGTTTTGTCATCCAGCCGGAAGATACCTTCTTCGGCCTGACCGGCCCGGGTGTGGTTAAATCGGTTCTGGGTGAGGATATCACTCCCGAGGAACTGGGTGGGCCCAAAGTTCACAGTGCTACCGGCGTTACCGACCTGGCGGTGCCCGATGAAACCGCCGCCCTGCGTACCGCGGTCCGCCTGCTCAGCTATCTTCCCGACAACAACCACAGCATGGCCCCTTTCCAGGAAACCAGCGACCCCCTCGATCGCAGAACCTGGGAGATCAACACCCTGCTGAAAAAAGCCTTCAATTCGCCGACCGGCTTCAACACTCCGTTCGATGTCTCGATCATCATCCAGCAGGTCTGTGATCATGGTGATTACTTCGAGGTCCAGCCGACCCGGGCCCGTGAAGCGATCACCGCTTTCGGTCGCCTCGGTGGCAACGTGGTCGGCTTCGTCGCCAACAATTCGGCGGTTTCTTCCGGCCAGATCGACTGTGACTCGGCGGTGAAAATCGCCCGTTTCGTCCGTTTCTGTAATATTTACAACATTCCATTGATCTTCATGGAAGACACCACCGGCTTCCTGCCGGGTCGCGAGCAGGAAGCACGCGGTATCGTCCAGGCCGGCCGTTCGATGCTCGATTCGATCGTCGACGTCCGCACCCCGCGGATTCTGCTGATCCTGCGCAACGCCTACGGCGGCGCATACGCCTCCTACAACAACTACCCGACCGGGGCCGATCTGGTACTGGCCCTGCCGACCACCCGTCTGGCAGTTATGGGTCCGGCCGGCAAGGAGTTCGTCTACAAGACTGAACTGCGCAAGCTGCGCGGCGCAATCAAGCAGCGGGTCGCCGAAGCGGTTCAGGAGCGTGTCAAGGCCGGCATGGACGGTGATGAGGCCAAGAAAGACGCCGAAAAGGCTGTTGCCGAATGGCTTAAAGCTGAGGAGACTGCCCTGAATACCCGTTACGAGAAAGAGCTGATGAACCCGAAAGAGGGTCTGGCCCTCGGTTCGATCTCCTCGCTGGTGATGCCGACCGATCTGCGTAAGGTCCTCGGTGAGAACCTCAACTTCTTCCTGCGCCATTACCAGCCGTCCGCCTGGCAGGACGTGCAGCGCGAATTCCATTAATCGCCGAGGCATAAAATGAAGAATCGCTCAAGACAATTAAACCCCATGGAAGTGGAGATTAAGCCCATGGCAAAAAATAATACGCTGTACTCAAATAATCCGTTGATCCATAAGGACCGCCGACTCAGCCGGTCAAGCTCCGAATGGGTTCGTTCCTTCAGTTGTGAAGACCTGAAACCGCTGATCGTCTGCCGCGGCCCGATCCGTAAAGAGGCGATGGATGTCTATGGTGAGATGGGGATCAGTCACTTCGGTATCCTGCTTTCGGAAAAAGACTCGATCGTTTATCCGAACGCCCTTTCCCCGGAGCTGCGCCAACTGACCGACAACCGCCGCGTCCATCGAGTCCCCGACTACTCCGGTGCCTCCAAGGAAGAACGGATCGAGCGGATTCAGCAGATCATCGACACCGCCAAGGATAACGACTACAACGCGATCTTCGCCGGTTACGGTTTTATGGCTGAGGATGACGAATTTGTTGCGGCGATCGAGGATGCCGGACTCAAATTCATCGGGCCCTGCTCCGGAACCCAGCGTGCCGCCGGCAAAAAAGACGAAGCCAAACGCACCGCCCTGCAGGTTGATGTTTCGGTCACCCCCGGTATTGATAATGTTACTGCCCGCACCCTGCTGAAAAAATACCCGAGTCGGGATGAATTGCTGGCACTGGTTAAAGCCCAGAAACTGGCCATCGACAAGAAGTCCCTCGACGCCAAACTACCGGTCGAAGAACTGGCCGATGCGGTCCTGTTCGCCTCGTATGACAAGGGGATCGATCTTTTCTCCATCGAAGAGCTCTGCGCTCAGGTTGAAGAAGAATGCACAGCCATGTTCAAAGGATATCCCGGCGCCCGGATCCGCCTCAAAGCAATCGGCGGCGGCGGCGGCAAAGGACAGCGGATTCTCGGTGCCTCGCTGCTGATGACCAAAAACCCGAGCGACCGGCAGATCAAAGAAGCCGCGGCTGACGCTCCGGGACTGGTTCGCGAAATCCTTAACGAAGTCAAGACTAACGGTGTCGGTGACAACAAGAATGTTCTGATTGAGCTGAATATCGAACAGACCCGGCACAACGAAATCCAGCTGCTCGGTAACGGTCAGTGGGCTATCGCCCTCGGTGGTCGTGACTGCTCGCTGCAGATGCATGAACAGAAACTGCTTGAAATCTCCGTCACCCAGGAAGGGCTGGCGGACGAAATCGCTAAAGCCGAAAAAACCGGCAACAAAACCCAGACCGAAGCACTCAAATCCGATCTGACAGTCCTCAAGCGGATGGAGGAGGAGTCGGAGCGGTTCGGTACCGCCGTCGGCCTCGACTCCGCCTCGACCTTCGAATGTATCGTCGACGGCGATCGTCACTATTTTATGGAGGTCAACACCCGGATTCAGGTTGAGCACCGGGTTACCGAGCTGGTCTACAGCCTCAAGTTCACCAATCCGGAAGACAAAAACGACTTCTTCATCGTCGAGTCGCTGGTTGAAGCGATGGCCCTGCTGGCCCGACACAAGGAACGCCTGCCCCGCCCGGAACGGATGACCCGGTTCGGCGCCGCGGCGGAGGCCCGTCTCAACGCCACCGACTGCTCGCTGTCACCAAGTGCCGGCGGTTACATCCGTTACTGGTCGAAACCAATCGAAGGCGAGATCCGCGACGACCAGGGGATCAGCATCCCCAACCCGGATACCGGCCTGTTCATGCGCTATCATCTGGCCGGTGCCTACGATTCCAATATTGCCTTATTGCTGACCAGGGGCGATGATCGGGCGGCCAGTTACGACCATCTTTCCACCGTTTTACGCTGCACCGTGCTGCGTGGCAGCAACCTGGCAACCAACCTGAAATTCCACTACGGACTGGTCAACTGGTTCATCGGCAACAATGTCATGGCCAAGCCGACCACCCGTTTCGTCGTTCCCTACCTGACGCTGGTCGGCAAGTTGAAAGAAGAGTCGCAGCGGCTCGACGTCATCTTCGCCTTCCTGGCGATGAAAAAACACTACGGAAAGCTGTACGCCGCCGATGCTGATGCCGCCAAAGCCGCCTCCGCAACTCTCGATCGAAAAGGCACCCTGCTGACCCGGCCGATGGAACTGCTGCTGAATGATCCGCATCTGCTGTCCGGCTGGCTCAGCCTGAACAAGAAAAACTTCACCATTGAAAATGGTCAGGTCTCATGGCTGCGCAACCCCTTGGTTATTCTCGAGGAAACTTACGAATACCTCAATATGACCTGGCGTAAAGATGCTCCTTCTGCCGAAATCATGGACTCATGACCGTGATCTGCTGAACAGCGCCCTGGCTTTCTACGCGGAGTTGCGCGAGAAGTTCGGGGTTGAAAAGGATGAGTATGTCAAGCTGAGCGACATTCTCAGTAAAGACAAGCCGCAGGGCGACTACGACAAAGCCACTTGGGGCCGGATTCAGTCCGCTCATGCCGGCTATGAGATCGGCAACGAGCTGCTCGGTCTGCTCTGCGTGGTCGCTGAAAGAACCGATTTTTATGCTCTCAAGGTCGAAGCAGATCTGGAAGTCACGATTCCGGAATACCTGCATGATCCTGAACTGCAGGCGGCAATGAAGAAAATTCTGGTTCCACCGCCGGCAACCAAAGCCGATGAAATTGTCACCCCCGGCGGCGGCATGTACTACGCCCAGGAAGCCCCGGGGATGCCGTCGTTTGTCACCGAAGGGATGCACTTCGACAAAGGGCAGCCACTGTTCATCCTCGAGGTCATGAAGATGTTCAACAAGGTTCCGGCGCCCTTCTCCGGCACTATTGACAAAATCCTCATCGAGGGGGGTGACGGGACAATCGTCCAGAAGGGACAGCCGTTATTCAAGGTCACTCCGGACGAAAAATTCGTTGAAGTCGACCCGAAAACCATCGCCCGGCAGAAGCAGAAGACTACCGGCGAATATCTGCAGGCGGTTCTCTGAATAAGGTCCCAAAGCTGACAAAAGGGGCTCCGAATTGCTTCGGAGCCCCTTTTGTATTGAACCTGCAGTCAATCGCGACAAACTACCCGGCCGCAAGCTGCACATCTTCTGTACTATAAATAATTCCGGCTAAGCTTTTGCTGACCAATGACCGTGCAGATTACAGAATTCGCGCGCCGTCACCGATGTTGCCGACAGGTTAAAAATAGCCTCCGGGGTATCCCCGGGGTTAAGATGCTGCCGGTAGATTTTGCCGTCTGCGATCAGTTCCACCCATTCGATATAATGGGCATCTTCCATCGGGTGCGGCACGCTGCCGACCTTGACCGTAACGGTCCCCTCCCCCAGTTCGATCACCGGAACATGCTTCTCGGTTGCAGCATCGGTAGTATTTTCAGTCAGCAGATCCATATTCTTCCCGCAACAGACCAGGGTACCGGGCCCAGCATGCAGAACTTCAACGATATTGCCGCAGAGAGCGCATTTATAAACTTCGAGCTGTTTAGACATCGATTTATTCCTCCCTTTCAAGTATGAGTGGCCCGGGAAAAGCTCCCTCGGAACCCCTCGGATCGGGCCGCCACCGAACGGTTCCCCGGTCAAACAATGACCACGAAGGTAACCATAACAGCTTTTCGTTGAACTTCATCCAACCGGCAGAACATTTTCTGAATTACTTTTGAATGACTGCAACTCTTCAGCAGGATGGCCTCGGGTTGCCCATTTCAAGGGTTCATGCGGCCCTTGGAATGAGCAACCCGAGGCCATCCATCGCGCCGCTGAAGAGTTTACTTATTTTTTTGCTGACCGACGACGAAGAATTATCTATAATGACCGCAAGTTTGGTTTCGACTCTCTGCCCTGCAAGTGAGGTCAGAACGTCCACTCGGAATAGCAGTATTTCGGGATCGTCTCAGGGATTCGGTGAGCCAGCCCACCTTGGAGTGGGACGCCTGATGAATCTACAAACGATCCCACCTCATTGGCACTCGATGTGAGTCCAATGGCCCACGGCAGTGTGGAGAGTCAGTTGCTGGATCAAGGCACCGTTACCGGTGCCTTTTTCTTTTTCCGTGCTCTAAAATCAATGGCCGCGCCATCCACCCTGTGCTAGACTTGCGCGCTGTTTGAGTCAAATTAAATTCTGGAGAATGGCCCCCTGATGCAAGAGAACAGAAGCGACGATTATACCCAGCTGCAGATTGACGACAAACAGATCATCCTGATCGGTACCGCGCATATTTCGCAAGAGTCGGTTGATACTGTCGTCCGCACCATCGACGCACTGCTCCCGGACGCCGTCTGTGTCGAACTTGATGAACAACGCTACCGGGCGCTGGTCAATCAGAAGGGCTGGGAGTCGCTCAACCTCAAAGCGGTCATCAAACAGAAACAGCTGCCGTTCCTGCTGGTGAATCTGGCACTCTCTTCCTATCAGAAGCGGATGGGATTACAGACCGGCGTCAAACCGGGAGCAGAGTTGGCGGCGGCGGCGCAAACAGCCGAGCAACGCGGTATGGAAGTTGAGCTGATCGACCGGAATATTCGGACCACACTGCTGCGGGTCTGGCGCAAAACCGGCCTCTGGAACAAACTGAAAGTGATGGCGGCGCTGTTCGGCAGTCTGTTCGAGAAGCAGGAACTGAACGAAGCAGAGCTGGCCAAACTGCGGGAGAGCGACACCCTCTCCAGCATGCTGGAAGAGATGGGCAAGCTGCTGCCGTCGGTCAAACAGATCCTGGTGGACGAACGGGACCTGTATATGGCCTACCATATCCGTAACGCACCGGGAGAAAAAATCCTGGCGGTCGTCGGTGCCGCCCACCTGCCCGGTATCATCAAACATTTACAGGGGGATGAGATTTCCCCGGAGACGATCGCTGAAATCACCACCATTCCGCCCAAGAGCAGTTTTTCCCGGATTGTCCCCTGGCTGATTCCGGGCATTGTTGTCCTCCTGTTTATCGGCGGCTTTTTTTTTGGCAATCGGGATCAGCTGGCTGACGCAGCGACCGCCTGGATTTTAGCCAACGGCCTGCTCTCGGCTTTCGGCGCACTGCTGGCCTGGGGACATCCGGTGACAATACTCAGCGCTTTTGTCGCCGCCCCCCTGACCTCTCTGAACCCGACCATCGGCGCCGGCTTTGTGACCGGTTTCGTCCAGGCCCTGGTCGCCCCGCCGACGGTTCGCGACATGGAACAGGTCGGCGAAGATCTGGTCACTCTCAAGGGTTGGTGGCAGAACCGCCTGGCGCGAGTGATGCTGGTTTTTCTCTTTTCTTCAATCGGTTCTGCTGTCGGAACTTTTGTTGCCCTCGGCTGGCTCAAGAGTCTGTTCTAGTTTCTGACTGGATACGACCGGTTTAAATTCATTGCAGCAGATAATAAACAGGCTTGTGCGACCTGTTCCATTTTGTTTCGCACCCCACCGGCGCCCCCTGCTCCGGCAAAATTGCCCGCCAGCAAATCAACAGTATTGCCATTCTATTCAGAAACCGGAATGGAACGGAACTGAAGAAACCGTCTATTACACAGTTTCATCTCTCGATAAACCTGCTATATGTAAGACTTGGGTTTTGTAATCTCTGGGGAAATGGGTCTCCGAAGGCCGGCAAGACAACTTTATCTAACCGTAGAGGTGCAGATGCATGATTGGGGAAATGGCCCTTCCGCCGATGATCTGGAAAAAAAGGTCATCGAAATCAAAGACCAGCTGAAAAAAAAGCTTGGCCCACAAAAGGCCTTTCTACCGCTGGTAATTCTTGTTTTTTTCCTGGTTATCGCCGGCTACAACAGCTTCTACGAGGTCGACACCGAGGAAACCGGGGTGGTGCTGCGCTTTGGTAAATTTGCCAGTTTCGCCGAACCGGGACTGCACTTCAAGATCCCCTTCGGTATCGAAAAAGTCTATCTGGTGCCGACCGGACGGGTCTTAAAAGAGGAATTCGGTTATCGAACCATCAAATCGGGGATTCGCACCACCTACAACAAGCGCGGGCTGGAAGAGGAGTCGCTGACCCTGACCGGGGATCTGAATGTCAGTGACGTGGAATGGATCGTCCAGTTTCAGATCGCCGACCCGTTCAAGTACATCTTCAAGATCAAAGATCCGGTCAGTACAATACGCGACACCTCCGAAGCGATGGTCCGCAGGGCGATCGGCAACGCCGATGTCACCCAAGTGCTGACCACCGCACGAGCCTCTCTGGCCGGGGAAATTCAGCAGAATTTGCAGTCAACCCTTAATCATTATGATATCGGGGTAAGAATCGTCACCGTTAAATTTCAGGACGTAACCCCGCCCGACCCGGTCAAAGATGCATTCAACGAGGTCAACGAAGCGGAACAACAGAAGGAAAGCCTGATTTTCCAGGCGCGTGAACAGTTCAACCGTGAAGTTCCACGGGCCCGCGGACAAGCCAAACAGGCGCTGCAGGAAGCCGAGGGCTACGCTGTAGAACGAATCAACAAGGCCCGCGGCGAAACCAACCGCTTTCTGGCCTTGTTGACCGAGTACAAAAAAGCGCCGAAAGTCACCCGCCGCCGCATCTACCTGGAAACGATGGAAGTCATCCTGCCGCGACTGGAGGAAATCTATATTCTGGATGAAAAAAGCGTCGGCGCCTTACCGCTGCTGCCATTACGCAAGGTATCAGGAGGAGGGGTTAAATGAAAAAAGCACCGATCTTTATTGTTATTATCATCCTTGCTGTGGTCGTGATCGGCCGCAGCGGACTTTACGTCGTCAATGAAGCGGAACAGGCGGTTATTACCCAGTTCGGCAAACCGGTCGGCAACGTGAAATCCGCCGGTCTGCATTTCAAACTGCCCTTCGTGCAGAATGTCAACCGTTTTGAAAAACGGATTCTGAAATGGGACGGTGACCCGAACCAGATCCCGACAAAAGACAAAAAATTCATCTGGGTCGACACCACGGCCCGCTGGGAGATCGCCGACCCCCTGCTGTTCTACACCAGCGTCGCCACCGAGCGGGGAGCTCAGAGCCGCCTCGATGACATTATCGATTCGGTGGTCCGCGATGCGGTCTCCAACCATCTGCTGGTGGAGCTGGTGCGCGGGAAAAATTATGTCAGCCAGGAAGATGAGCGGTTCGAAGTCGATGGCGTCGCAATTCCCAAGAATGAATTGGTCGGCCGTGAGGAAATCATGGCCGGAATTCTGCAGAAAGCTCAGGCCAGCACCCCCGAATACGGCATTAAACTGCTCGATGTGCAGATCAAACGGATCAACTATGTCGAACAGGTCCGTACCCGGGTTTACGAGCGGATGATCAATGAAAGAAAAAAAGTCGCCGCTCAGTACCGCTCAGAGGGGGAAGGAGAAAAGGCCGAGACGTTGGGGAAAATGCAACGCAAGCTGAAAGAGATCAGCTCCGAGGCTTACCGTAAGTCTCTTGAGGTGCGCGGCGGCGCCGATGCAGAAGCAGCGGCCATTTACGCGAATGCGTACAATCGAGACAAAGATTTCTATACGTTTCTGCGCACCCTGGAATCGTACAAAAAAGGGGTTAAGAAAAATGGTCGGCTGGTCATTTCAACCGATTCCGACTATTATAGATACCTGAAAAAGGACAAATAATCTGGCGAACAATCGCATAAAAAAGGGCTCTCCGCAGCGGGAGCCCTTTTTTGTTGCGCCGTTTTTTACGGTGCCACCGTCATTAACTTTATTCAGATGTCCCGGAACCCCTGGCTGTCTCCTCATCATCTCTGCGCACAACCCAGTAAGCAAACGTTGCGGCAACCACCAGAACCGCCAGAGCGATCAAGGACGTGTAGTCTTCCTTATGATAGTCAACCAGAACCAGCTTTCGGGCCAAGGCCAACAAGGCGACCAGAATAACCGCCCGCACTTTGACAACCGGTGTTCCGCTGGAAATTTCCGGCAGAACCGTATGATTGAACTCCAGCGCAATCAGAACGGTCATAAAAGCGCCGAAGACGGTGACAAATTGATCGTGACTGAAATTTTGGATGCCACCGCTTATCACATGAAACAACTCATAGCCCGCATGAATCATCGTCAGGACAACCGATATCGACACCATCAGCGTCAACGCTGCCACCATCAAAAGTTCGAACCATTGATAGCTCTTGGTTCCGAAGAACAACCTCTTCATCTTCACTCCTTATATATGTTTCATGGCAAACGAGATTCCGGTCAACATCGTCACCCTCGCCTCCGCGGGAATGACGGTCACTCGACTTTACAGACTTCTGCGAGCGGCTCAACTGAATTGCTAATTATGCCACAATAATTCTCCATACATAACTTGCCGGAAGTTTTTTTCTGCGCTAGTTTATGGAAAACCACACTACCAACAGGAGTCCCTCCCTTGAACGCTCAATTTCGTCGTCAACGGTTCTTTCTGCACAATACGCTGCGGAACCATTCTCTGGTCCAGATCCTCATTTACGTCAACCTGATCTTCTTTACCCTGATGGTCCTGCACGGAACCATCCTCGGTTACGGCATGCAGGCAATCCTCAGTCCAAACACGCGCCTGCTGCGAGCCTGGGGTGCGCAGTACTGGCCGTTTGTCTTCCAATTCGGTGACATCTGGCGCTGTCTCTCCTATGCCTATACGCATGGCGGTATCATCCACATCGGCTTCAATATGCTGGTTCTTTACCAGGTCGGACCACTGATTGAAGCCGAAGTCGGCTGGCAGCGATTTTTTACTATTTACTCGGTCGCGGCACTGGTTGCGACCCTGGCCGGGCTGCTCATGCACCCGCAGGTTACCGTTGTCGGCGCGTCCGGGGCACTGTTCGGCATCTTCGGTTTTGCGGTCAGCTATTATCACCGGGTCGGCGGCAGCCTCGGCATTCAACGACGCAACTTTCTTTTTCAGTGGGTTATCATTGCCCTGGTGTTCGGGTTTGTCGTCGGGGCCGACAACGCGGCCCACATCGGTGGTCTGTTAAGCGGCGCAATCTTCGGCTGGCTGATGCCGACCAACATCCGCGGGCAGCGGAAAATGGACGCTATCTACAAAGGCCTGGCCTGGTTTTTTGTCGTCGCGACAGCGCTGAGCCTGGCAATGGTCCTTATCACCCTGGTTATCAGGTATTAATAGTTATGGCCAAAGAAAGAATCCCGGCGACACAAGCAATCCGCCAACTGAAAAAGCACAAGATCAAGTTCGTACCGCGACCGTATAAATACGAGGAGAAAGGCGGCACCCGGGTCAGTGCCCGTGAGCTGAGGATCGACGAGTTTCTGATCATCAAGACGTTGGTGATGGAAGATGATCGGGACCAGGCGCTGATTATCCTGATGCACGGCAGCTGTGAAGTTTCGCTCAAACATCTGGCGCGACAGCTGAAAGTCAAGCAGATCAATTCCTGTCCGGTGGAAAAAGCAGAGCGCCTGACCGGCTACCAGACCGGCGGCATCTCACCCTTCGGCACCAAACAGACGCTGCCGATTTATGTTGAAGAATCGATCCTGGCACTGGAAAAGATCTGTATCAACGGTGGCCGACGCGGCCTGCTGGTTGAAATCGATCCCCTGGCGCTGGTTAAAATCCTTCATCCGAAACCGGTAAGTGTTGCCGTCTGAAAACAACAACTGGAGATTCCGATGCCCATCTCCCCCTATGCACAGGCCGCAGAGGCTATCAGCAACGCAACGGCCATCGTCATCACCGCCGGTGCCGGGATGGGAGTCGATTCGGGGCTTCCCGACTTTCGCGGCAACCAGGGATTCTGGAACGCCTATCCGATGTACGAGCGCCTCGAGCTGAGTTTTGTACAGGCCGCCAACCCGGAACATTTTGAGCATGATCCCCTGTTCGGTTGGGGTTTTTACGGTCATCGTACCAACCTCTACCGCGACACGGTTCCGCATCGTGGTTTCAGCCTCCTGCAAGACTGGATCGAACGTTACAAACTGGAGTATTTCGTCGTCACTTCAAACGTTGATGGACAGTTCCAGAAAGCCGGACTTGCCGAAGAGCGGATCCTTGAAGTCCATGGGTCGATCCACCACCTGCAATGCACCGTCCCCTGCCATCAGGCGATCTGGCCGAATCGGGCAGAGTTCAGAATCGATACAACAACCATGCGGGCGGAAAATGCTCCAGAATGCCCCCGTTGCGGTCGGGTGGCGCGTCCCAACATCCTGATGTTCGGTGATTACTCCTGGCTGCATCAGCGCACTGCAGCACAGGAAGATAGTTTTGACGGATTCCTGGAACAGAACCACAACGGCCAAACGGTTGTTATCGAAATGGGTGCCGGTTCGGCGATACCGACCATCCGTCATCTGAGCGAACGTCTCGGGCAACAGCCGCAGGTCAAAGTTCTCCGCATCAACCCGCGTGAAGCACAAATCGGTGCCCCCCATCTTTCCTTTGCCGGTGGCGCGGTCGTGACTCTCGAAAAAATCGATGAATTCCTGGCAGTAAAATAGAACATCATTTCATGATTTTAAGAGTCGGCTATAAAAGCAAGGAGTTGTGAAACATTGCCAGCGGTCAAAAGCGGCTTTTCGACTGCAGATTATTAGTCCCACAACAAACCATCAAGCGGCAAATTCTCTTTCCAGACATCCCCGTCAAAACCGATAAAACACTTTTCTATTTTTTTGAAGACCCTCTGGAAATCGTCTCTTTTCCTGCTATCACTAGAAGCAGATTTGAATAAAGACCTGAACTTGCCCGGGAGGTCTGATGTGACCGAGGAGATACCGTCAAGCGAAAAACTCTATCCGATATTCCACCAACGCAGCCTGCGTATCACTCCGGCTTACACCCGCAGCCTGATCGCCTCACTCATTACCTTCAAGGGGTTTTTCACCCCGCAACATCTTGATGATCAGTTACTGGTCCGGGATGCTCTGAAATCGGTTGCCCGGAATGTTCACGGTTCGATTTACAACAAGGTTGTCGCTCAGATGGACCGCGGCGTGGCATGGCATGAGTACATCGGTGGGATTAAAAATGAATTTTCCGAGATGGCCAATAATGCGCTGTTTTACAATATCAATGATGAAAAAGGGGTCGTCCTCACCGGGCCGCCCGGCTCCGGAAAAACCTTTATGGTCCGTGCCTGGCTGGGAGACAACCACGACGTGCAGGACATCTGCGCCAATCTGTCCGACCTGACCGATATCAACAGCCCCCTTGAGGGGATGGTCGCCAACCTGGAACGGATTTACGACATCGCGAAAATGATCTCGCCGACGATGATCTTTTTTGATGAAGGAGATGCCGTCGCGCCGCGCCGGTCACCGCAGGGCGGCAACCCCTACGATAAAATCACCAACAAGTTCCTCTCGATTATCGACGGTGAAACCCCGTTACACCGCGTCTTCACAGTCCTGACAACCAATCGGCTGGACATCATCGATCCGGCCCTGGTCCGCTCCAAACGCCTGAAAGTCCTCAACGTCACCGGGCACCTGCGGGAAGAGGACTGCTCACGCATTGTCGCCCGGGACATGGCCGGGATCCCGCTGGCCGAAGCGCTGACGGTGGAAGAAATCACCCGGCAAGCCAACGCCCTGTGTGAAACCCCGGCCGACTACACCGCCTACGCAGAAAAGGTTCGCTCACTACGAATCACAGAACTGAAAGTCATCCAGAAACTGCTCACCATCGCCGCGGGTAACAGTGAGGATAAAAGCCGCTTTGTCCGCTTCAACTACAAGATTCTGGTTGGCCTGCTCGAAGGTATGTTGCCCGACTCAGATCTGGTCAAAACGGCACGCCAAGGCGAAGAAGGACTTCTCAGCCGGCTTGACGAAGTTATTTCACGGTTGTCGAAAATCAAGGGTGACAAGGATTTTCCAATCACCCGCTGGCATTTGCAAAATGCCCGTCAACAACTGGCCAGCAGCCCGTTGCGCAAAGGCAAGCAGCAACTCGACGATTTTCTGGAAACCGAGCTTTCCGAGGAACCTCAAATCGGTT
>JAADGW010000110.1 GCA_013152145.1 Deltaproteobacteria bacterium | reverse complement strand
CCCGACATCCCCAGGTGCAGAAGCAAGCTTCCCCGGCTGCAATTCAGCAGCAGGTACTTGGCACGCCGGGTCACCGAATGCACGACCTGACCGGGCAGCAGGCGACACAGCGCCGGATCGAGCGGCCAGCGCAGTTTTTCGGTGCGCAGAACCAGCTCGGCAATCCGGCAACCGGTAATCAACGGGGCAATGCCGCGGCGGGTGGTTTCGACTTCCGGTAATTCAGGCATGGGCGGTCACGGGAATCAGTAGCGGAGCTTTTCGCTGCGCTGATCGAAATGTGCAGCAAACTGGATCTGCTCCGGCGGGCCGGGATAATCCTCGACACTCAGCTTCTGCGCAGAGTGATAGCGCCAGCCGTCAGGGGTATTGATCAGCAAGGCCAGTTCATAAAAATATTGACGGGTCTCCGCAACCGCCAGCTCTATCACCAGCAGATGTTCACAACGATCCGCCGCCGGCTGGCGGGACCGCAACGATTGCCAACTTGTCACTTTGATGTCGCACAACTGCTGCTGAGCAAAGTCGACATACTCCCGGCAGCCGGAGAACTGACGGATGAAGGGGGAATCTTCGTGGTAAGTGGCATAAACGGCCGAAAAATCACCGCTGCCCAGAGCCGCAAATCGGCTTGATAAAAAATCTTCGACGCTCATTCCTTCAACCTCGGGTCGAGTGCATCACGAATCCCCTCCCCGAGCAGGTTGTAGCCGAGCACGGTAATCAGGATCGCCAGCCCCGGAAAAACCGACAGCCACCAGGCGCTACCGAGGGTCTGCTTACCGATAATCAGCATATTCCCCCAGGAAGGGGTCGGTGGCTGGACGCCGATCCCGAGAAACGACAGGGCACTCTCGGTGAGGATCGCGCCGGCCACACCGAGGGTGGCAGAAACCAGCACCGGCGACATGGCGTTCGGTAAAATATGCCGGAAAATCAGCCGCAGATCGGACGCCCCCAACGCCTGGGCGGCTAACACGAAATCACGCTGTCGCAGGCTCAGAAATTCGGCCCGAACCAGCCGCGCCACCCCCATCCAGCTGGTCAGACCGATGACGATCATAATGTTCCAGATCGACGGGTCGAGAAAAGCGATCACCGCCAGAATCAGGAAAAAGGTGGGGAAGCAGAGCATAATGTCGACAAACCGCATCATCAGCGCATCGACCCAGCCGCCATAATAACCGGCCAGAGCGCCCAGGAAAATCCCGATCAAGGTCGAAATGCCGACCGCGACAAACCCGACCAGCAGGGAAATCCGGGCCCCGTACAGCATCCGTACCAAGACATCCCGTCCCAGGTCATCAGTGCCGAGCGGATGTGCCCAGCCCGGCGGCAACAGCCGCTGGCCGATATCGATCGCCGAGGGGTCACTGCTGACCAGAGAGGCCACCGCCGCCATCAGAAACATACAGAGGATGATCGCTCCACCAACCAGCGCCATGCGATTATGACGCAGGCGCTGCCAGATAACATCACGGATAAAGGCACTTCGCTTGGTCAGCATCACTAGTCGAATTTCACCCGTTCTACATCGATGGCGCTTAAAATCCCCTTCTCTTTGAGGATCCCCAGTAAACGGTCGAGGCGAGGGTCGTTGCCCGGCAGCTCGCTGAAATCGATCAGACCGGGTTCAGAAATAGAGGTCTTCAGGTCGGGCGCCGACACTTCGGGCGGTTCGACCGGCAGATTGTTTTCCAGTGCCTGGCGGATTTCATCCTCACCGGCAAAGACCGGCAGGACACGACAACCGGTCGCAAACTGCAGGTCAGAAATCAATTTCTGATCGGTCGGATCGGTCATCGCCACCCGCAAGGTTTTTTCCTGTCCGGACTGACGCAACTCAAACGGGACCACCAGCAGATGCTTCAGCTTGTTCTCCGGCAGCATGGTCATCAAGGCTGCGGGGATATCCAGATCCTGCAGGGAAACCCGCGAGAACTTGGACTGCGACTCCAGAAATTCCATGATCGTCTCTTCCGGCAGATAGCCAAGTTTTACCAGTGCACTGCCGATCCGGCCGCCCAGATTCCGCTGCATCGATAACGCGGAATCGAGCTGAAATTGATCAATCAGACCAGCCTCAAGCAACATCTCCCCGAGCCGATTGCTGGTTAACTCCATATTTCCCCCTTCATAACCTCTGCTGATCGCTGCATCTTTCACCCCTCTCCCTGCTGATTGTGACGGATCCGCGGGTCGGCCAGGGCGTATGAAACATCGGCCAGCAGGTTGCCGAGCAAGGTTAAAATCGCCCCCATCACCAGAATCCCCATAATCAGCGGATAGTCCCGCATCATGACCCCATCATAAAAGAGTTTCCCCATCCCGGGAATAGCGAATATGGTCTCAAAAATAACACTGCCGCCGATCAGTCCGGGGACCGACAGGCCGAGGACGGTAATCACCGGCAACAGCGCATTGCGCAAGGCATGCTTGTAAATTACCGTCCGCTCCGACAAGCCCTTGGCGCGGGCGGTGAGGATATAATCCTGGCGCACCACGTCGAGCATATTCGAGCGCATATAGCGCGAAAAGCCGGCCAGCCCGCCGATGGCAGCGACAAACACCGGCAGCAGCAGATGTTTAAACCGATCAAGCAGTTGTCCACCCCAGCTTAAATATTCGTAACCGATTGATTTCAAACCAGAAACCGGCAAGATCCCGAGGCGCACCCCGAACCAGTCCATCATCAACAGCGCCAGCCAGAAGGACGGCATGGCGAAACCGGCAAACACCAACACCGTGGCGGCCCGGTCAAATGCTGAATTTCTCCGCACCGCCGAAATGATCCCCAACGGGATGGAAACCGCGAGAATCAGCAGAATCGAAAGCGTGTTGAGCAGAATCGTCACCGGCAGACGTTCAACCACTTTGTCGAACACCGGCCGCCGATCGCTGGCAAAAGACTCACCGAAATCAAGCTGCAGCAAACGCGACAGCCACTTGCCATACTGCACATAGAGGGGTTTATCCAGGCCGTACTGCACCCGTAAGCGATCCTGCAACTCGGTGCCGGCCTGGGGATTCATCTGCGTCTGCATATCGGTCGGTTCGCCCGGTGCCAGATGGATCACCACGAATGAGATCAGGGTAATCCCGAGCAACAACGGAATCAGCAGTAACAGACGTTTGACAAGATATTGCAGCATCAGGGCAATCCAGAACTATCTTGAGTATTTCTGCTCGGCACGCGGCACAAACCACTGGGTGAAATTGTATTTGATTCCGGCAGGTGCCGGTTCAACGCGACGAAAGCGCTTCGATACCGCCGGTAACGCTTCCGGAACATAGAGAAACGTATAGGGCTGCTCCTCAGCCAGAATCTGTTGGAAACGATCATAATAGACTTTTCGTTGCTGTTGATCAAATACCCGGCGACCCTTCTCGAGCAACTGATCAACCTCGGCATTTTTAAAGCCGATAAAATTCAGCTGTCGCGGCCCGGTTTTACTGGAATGCCAGATATTATACTGATCCGGCTCCGGGCCGCCACTCCAGCCGAGAATTGTCGCATCAAAATTACCCGGGTTGATAAATTCCTTGAGAAAGGTCGCCCATTCGATGACCCGCAGTTTCACTTTAACACCGACCTCCTGGAAGCGCCGCTGGATAATCTCTCCGGTCTTGGCCCGCAGATCGTTGCCCTGATTGGTGACAATGACAAAGGAAAAGTCCCGGCCATCTTTATCGAGCACCCCATCCCCGTCCGAATCGGTCCAGCCGGCCTCGGCCAGCAGGGCACGTGCTTTCTCCGGGTTATAATCGTACCTCGGCACCTGCCGGTTATAAACCCAGCTGTCCGGTTTATAGGGGCCGGTTGCCGCAACACCATAGCCGAGCAGCACACCGTCAATAATTTCCTGTTTATTGATCGCATAGGAAAGGGCCTGCCGCACCCGTCGATCCTGGAACATCGGTTTTCTCAGGTTGTAGCCGAGGTAGGTATAACCGAAATTGAGATAGCTGAATTTGTTGTACAGGCGCCGAAAAGCGAACGTGTCGGTCTGCCGATCAAACTGCAGCGGCGACAGTCCCATAAAATCGAGACTGCCGGTCTGCAACTCAAGAAACTGGGTTGATATGTCAGGAATAATCCGGTACACAACCCGCTTGATATAAGGCTGCCCCGCAAAATAATCAGGATTCGACTCGAGGACAATTTTCTCCCCGGACTGCCACTCGACCAGCTTATACGGTCCGGTTCCGACCGGTTTTCTCGCCAGCGGACTTTTGGTTATATCCCGCCCTTCCAGCAGATGCCGGGGATGTACCGGCGTCGCCCAGCTGATCAGTGCCGGGGCATAAGGTTCAGCGTAATGAACGACAAAGGTATAGGGATCGGGAGTCTCGACCCGGGTCACCTGCTTGAAGGCTTCGGCATAGGCGGTCGGGGTTTTCGGATCGATGTAGAGTTCATAATTGAATTTGACGTCAGCCGAGGTGAAAGGGGCTCCATCCTGCCACTTGACGTCATGGCGCAAATGAAAGGTGATCGTCAGGTTATCGGCGGAGATATCCCAGGATTCTGCCAGTTCCCCCTCGATAATCAGATTTTTGTTGTAGCGAACCAGGCCGTTATAGATCAGGCTGTTGATATCGCTGGAGGAAGAATCTGAGGCGAGCACCGGCAGCAGGGTGCTGGCATCACCGATGGAGGCTTCAATAAAAGTATCGCCATATTCGGGTATCAGGACCTCCTCAACACCGGGCATGCCGGCCTGTTCCGCATTATCGCAGGCCACCATCGATAACAGCAGTAAACACCCTAATAACAATGAACGCACGGCAAGACCTCCAGAACAATTGGACAGAATCAAGGGAAAGCTTCAACCGGGATCTTTGCCGGCTTTTTCAAGCGAAACCGGTCCGGTTGAATCTCGATATTGATCTGCAACTCGGAAAACTTGATCACCGCCCTGGTCTTCTCGGCCGCCAGGTTGATACGGATCGTCCGGGGGAAATGGGTTTCCTCCGTAAATCGTTGATAAGCAACCTCCAGCAACGTTTGTCCGGCCGAAAAATAACGATAGCCGATCAGCTGCAGCTTCTCGTTGAACAGAAGCTCCTGACGCCGCTCCGGATTCGTCAGACGCAGCACCAAGGTACCATCAGTCACCGTCACCTCGCTGTGTTGAAAGTCGATCAGGGGTGGATCATACAACAGGAGACGGACCATGTCTCTGGTTGCCAGCGGGATGTGGGTAAAGCGGGCCAGGTTTTCCGCGGTTGCCGGGCCACGATAGAAATGACCGGGAACCCCGGCGTTCATAAAAACAGCAAGCTGCTCACCGTCGGTCGTTAATTGCAGAATCAACTGGCCGAAACCGGTCAGGACATCCGCCCGCAAGTGATCCGGTTTCTCAACCAGCAGAAACTGCTGACTGGAAAAAACCTTCCCCTTAACATTCAAGCTTACGGTTGCGACAGCATCGAGAGAACGTACCTGCCCGGTCGTGACCGCGAGGTGCTGTAACAGGGTTTCCGCACTGGGCAATTCCGTCCAGACCGGTTGCGGCGGTCGGGCGCAGGCCGCCAGCAGAGACAGAAGCAGCAGCCAGAACAGGCGGCTCACGGGGCCACCTCCAGCGGCAGCTTGTGCAATTTTTCCTCAACCCCTTCAGCCAGCGGATCAAGCTCGAGAACTTTACGATAAGCGGCCGCAGCCTTGCCCCACAGCGTCAGAGCCCGGTACAGATCTCCCAGATGCTCGAGAATCACCGGATCATCCGGCAACAGGCTGGTTGCCTCTTCAAGCTGTTCGCGACTCTCGTGATAACGCCCCATTTTAAAATAAATCCAACCGAGCGTGTCGATAATGTAGCCACTCTTTTTTTCCGTCAACGCCTTCTGCGCCCGCGTCAGCGCCAGGTCCAGATCGGTCCCTTTCTCGGCATAATGGTAAGCGATAAAATTCAGCGCATCAGGGTAGTCGGCATCGATGGTCAACACTTGCTCCATCACCTTTAACGCCTTTTGTCGATTTCCCTGCTTTTCGTAGAGCACCGCCGACTGGTAGAGCAGATCGACATTTTGTGAAAAACGTGAAAGTCCCTTAGCAATCACTGCGGCAGCCTGGCCCTGCTCCCCCTTATCGGCCAGAAACGAAGCCAGGTAGATGTAGATCTCGGGCCGCTGAATATCCTGGCTCAGTACCTTTTGTAACGCTTTTATGGCCTGATCAATCTGTCCGGATTGACGATAAAGATAGGCGAGCTGCAGAACCGCTTCGGCAAAAACCGGTGACGACTCTTTGATCGGGGCCATAATCTCGATTGCGGCACTATATTTTTTCTGTCCGAGCAGGGCCAATCCCAGATAATAACGATTGCGACCGGCATTCTCGCCGTGCTGCAGCAGCAGGCGAAAATCTGCCTCAGCGTCCCGCCAGGCCGACATTTCAAGATGTAACAGCCCCAGTCGACCAAGCACCTGCAGATTACCGGGGACAAGTTGACGAACGACCAGCAGCTGCGTCAAGGCTTCCTGATATCGGTTCTGCTGCAGGTAAAGCATTGCCAGTTGCTGACGAACCGCTACGGCCCGCGGGTTCTGCTTTATCCCTTGCTGATAAAGCGCAACCGCTTCGGCAAACAGCTTCCGGACTTCAAGCAGCTTACCAAGTTCAAGAATGGCTTGTTGTTGACCGGGATGACGTTGCAGGATCGCCCGATAAGCCGCCTCGGCTTTTTCCAGCTGGTTATTCTGCTGGTAAAAACGGGCCAGCGAAAGATGTGCCGACGTGGCATCAGGCTGTTTCGCAACCAGTGTCTCCAGCAGCTTGATCGCCTCGCCGTTTCGACCGAGTTGCCCGAGGGCCATCGCCAGGCGCATCTGTAACATTTCGTTGCCGGGAGCCAGTTTCAGAGCCTGGCGGTAGTGGTCGACAGCTTCCTCATTCCGGCCCTGATAACTGAGCAGATCCCCCAGCAATTCATGCCCGGCGATATTCTTCGGAGAATGTTGCAGAATCTGCTGCAGAATTTTGATCGAGGCATCGGCCTGATCCTTGTGCAGCAGCGCCTTGGCCAGACTCATGCGCAAGTATTCAGTCTCAGGATCAAAGGCCACGGCCCGCTGCAATGCGGCAATCGCCTCATCCCAGCGGTTTTCCGCCGCCAGCAACCGAAATTCGACATAGGCGTACAGGGCTTTTGCGGCCGGATCGGCAAGTTCAGAACGGTACCCGGAAGTTGCCGGAGCAATGGGAACCGCCGGCGGCTGGACCACACACCCGGTCAGCAGCAGAACAAGTAAAAAGACCGATAAGCCGTTAAAAAATGGTATGATTTTTCTTATCATGGAAAAGACGGGATCCATTCACAGGAAGCAGCCGGGCCGATCCGGCAGAGTCATATTCTTAACCTTGATAACTAACACACCCCGACAAAAAGCGTCAAACCCTTTCCCGTTCGGCCTGAATATACTTTACAGCCGCGAAATCTCTGATAAATTTCAAAAATAGACGGGATTGAGAGAATATCTTTTCAAGGTTACCGCAACCGCTGCAAATCGATTGACAGATGACTGCAGAAACGGGATAACAGGACAACTTTTTCACTCAACGAATCCACCAGGGATTGATAAATGAAAGATCGCCACGGAGATTCAACCAAAGAAGCCTGGGTCCTCTGCCTGGTCCTCGGCATCATCTTTATCAACTTTCCCTTTATTCATATCTTCAACAACGACCGGATGATCTTCGGCATTCCACCGCTGGTCCTGTATTTCTTTATCGGCTGGCCGGTATCCATCGTTGTCACCTGGCTGTTTATCAGGCAGATGGAGAAGGAGAGTCAACATAACGATGAAGAGCCGCCGGAGAAATAAACGGTTATGATTTCGGCCCATGTCGTCCTGATCGTATCGCTCACCTACTTCGGGTTACTGTTCTCGGTGGCCTATTATGCCGATAAGCGGCGACAGGCCGGCAAGAGTCTGTTGTCCAACTCCATGGTCTATTCCCTGTCTCTGGCCGTCTATTGTACCAGTTGGACATTTTACGGCAGCGTCGGCCGCGCCGCCACCAGCGGCCTGGAATTTTTACCGATTTATCTCGGGCCGACCCTGATGGCTTTTACCTGGTGGTTCGTGCTGCGCAAAATGGTGCGGATCAGTAAAGAACAGAACATTGTCAGTATCGCTGACTTTATCTCCAGTCGTTATGACCGTTCAGCAATTCTCGGTGCCATCGTCACGCTGTTTGCGCTCTTCGGCATCATGCCCTATATCGCCTTGCAGCTGAAGGCGATCGCCCACACTCTGGACATCCTCTCAGCCCCGATGGTCATGCCCGCTACGGGGCTGAATATGCTGACCTCGCAACTGCCTCCCTACATTGACACCGCGTTCATCGTCGCCCTGGTGCTGGGGATGTTCGGTATGCTGTTCGGTGCCCGCACCCTGGACTCCTCCGAGCGTCACGAGGGTCTGGTGGTCGCGGTTGCCTTGGAGTCACTAATCAAGTTGGTCGCCTTTTTAGCCGTTGGAATCTTCGTCACCTACGGTTTGTTTGATGGTTTTCAAGACATTTTTCAACGTTTTTTTGCACAGTTCCCCGAACGACACAGCCTGTTCCAGCTCGGCACTGCGCAAACCCCCTACACCAAGTGGTTCACGCTGACCTTTCTCTCCATGATGGCGATCATGTTCCTGCCCCGTCAGTTTCATATCATGGTCACCGAGAATCCTGATGAAAACCACATCAAAAAGGCCATGTGGCGCTTTCCGGCCTATATCTTTCTGATCAATCTGTTTGTCATCCCGATCGCACTCGGCGGCTTGATTCTGAACGGTGGGGACACCGCGCAGGCAGACTACTTTGTCCTCACCCTGCCGCTGTCATCCGGGCACCCCGGACTGGCGCTGCTGGTCTTTATCGGCGGTCTCTCGGCCTCGGCGGGAATGGTCATGGTTTCCTCGGTGACAATCTCAACCATGATTCTCAACCACCTGATCATGCCGGTCATCCTGAAGATGAAAGTACCGGTTCAGGATTTTTCCGGAATCCTTATCAACCTGAAACGCCTCGGTATCATCGGCGTGGTTTTTCTCGGCTACTTCTATTTTAAAATTATCGGTGATTCCTACGCCCTGGTGAATATGGGCCTGATCTCATTCATGGCGGCCACCCAGTTTGCCCCGGCGGTGATCGGCGGTCTCTACTGGAAGCGTGCCAACCGTAAAGCCGCTGCAACCGGTCTGCTGCTCGGTTTTCTGCTCTGGTTCTACACCCTGCTGATCCCCTCCTTTGTCCGCTCCGGCTGGCTCAATTCGGATATCCTGCAAAACGGCCTGTTCGGTATAGAACTGCTGAACTGCTGAAACCGCTCGAGCTGTTCGGCCTGCGCGGCTTCGACATCTACACCCATTCGCTGTTCTGGAGTCTGCTGTTTAACATTGCGGCCTACCTGACGATTTCCTTCTATGTCAAGCAGACTGATTCGGAGGCGCTTCAAGCCGACAAATTTGTCGACATCCTGGCAGAAACCACGCCACGCCCGGGTCAGCTGAAAAGGATCAGCAAGGCACCGACGGTCATGGAATTTGTCGAGTTGATGTCAAAATTCATCGGCGACAAGCAAGCCAACGCAGCGATCACCGACTACCTGGAACATCGCGAAATCAATGCTCGCGGCGGCCTGGCTGATCACGAAATACCCGATCTGAAGATTTTTACCGAACGGACCCTGGCCGGCTACGTCGGCGCAGCACCGGCGCGGATTATTCTCGAAAATTACCTCTCCACCCGTGGCAGCAAAATGGAAGATGTTTTCGATATCTTCGGCTCTGTCACCATAAGTCATGCGTCCAGCCGCGAACAGTTGAGCGTTCTTTATGAAACCGCCCAGATCGTCGCCAGCGGTGACGAGCTACAGGTCGTTCTCGATAACATTCTCAAATTACTTGCGGCCCAGTTTAAATTTGATCTCTGCGTTATCCGTTTTCTGGAAGAGGAAACCATGACCCTGGTCGTCAAAAGCCAGCAGGGAATGTCTTCAATCCACTTCGGGC
>JAADGW010000062.1 GCA_013152145.1 Deltaproteobacteria bacterium | reverse complement strand
TGCCCGTCGGGGTTAAGACATAGGTGGGCACAGGATGGGCACCGTTTGGGCACAGACGCAAAAATGGGTTAGCAGATGGCTGCTAACCCATTGTATTTTATTGGCACGCCCGACAGGATTCGAACCTGTGACCTCTGCCTCCGGAGGGCAGCGCTCTATCCAGCTGAGCTACGGGCGCATAGGGCTGTACTATATACTCTATTAACCGGTACATTGCAACCGTTAATCAAGGGGATTTTCATGTATCGATACATCATCGGCGTGCTGCTGACCCTGCTGCTGGCAACACCGGTAGCGGCGCAGAATTCTTACCGAATTGCCGAAGTCGCCAAGGGAGTTTACGCCGCCATTGCCGAACCGGGCGGAGCGGCAACCTCTAATGCCATGATCGTCGATCTCGGTACCCAGGTAATCTTGTGCGGGGCGCACTTTTCCCGCAAGGCGATCAACGATCTGATCGCCGCAGCGACAGAGGTCAGCCCCAACCCGATCAGAGCCTTTGTTCTGGCCCATCACCATCCGGGTTACACGTTTATCGATTTCGATTTTCCAGTCCGAAAGGACCTGGTTATGACAATCGGCACCCGTCGGATTATGAAGCAAGAAGTGCGCAAACTGGAAAATCCGGTGATTTTCTTCAAAGAAGGCCTGACCTTCGAGGGAACCGAGCGCACCCTGATTCTGACCAATGTCGGCCCGGCACACAGCAACAGTGATCTGATTGCCTATATTCCGCAGAGCAAGGTGCTGTTTACCAGCGACCTGCTTTATTTTAACAGCGTCGGCTTTCTCGGAGCGGGTTCACTGCGCGCCTGGGCGCAGGTTGTTGACGGGCTGGGTGCTTTGCGGGCGGACAAAATCATCCCTGGTTTCGGCCCGATCGGTACCCAAAAAGACCTCAACAAGTTCAGAATCTACCTGAAAGACTTTCTGACTGAAGTTCTCAGACATATCGAAAATGGTGACAGCCTGGAAACAACCTTGCGGACATTCAATCTCCCTCAGTACAAAAATCTCCCCGGGTACGAGAGTTTCACCCCCGGGAATATCGAGCGTGCCTACCAACAGCTGAAAGATTGAGGCTATCGCGATACATTTACCAACGCCAATGAAATTTCACTACTTTTTCAGCGCTGGGCTTTCTTATAATTTTCTGCTAATCTTTGTTTTCAACCAATGAAACAGGAGGCAAGCATGAAAAGCGTTCTGATCGTGGATGACAGCTTGGCTGTTGCCCGTCAGCTGGAAAAAATCGTCAGTAGCTGTGAAGACTTCAAAGTTGTCGCCCAGGGGCGTAACGGGGCTGAGGCGATCAAACTCTGTCAACAGCACAAACCTGAGATTGTCTGTATGGATATGAACATGCCGGTGATGGATGGTCTGACCGCCCTGCGTAATCTGATGCAACTGACCCCGGAGTTGAAAGTCGTCATGGTCACGTCCCTCGGCGGGGTCGGTGACAAATATACCGAGGCACTCCGGCTCGGGGCGAAGGATGTCATCTCAAAACCATTCGAGAAAGACACCGTCCTGAAAATGTTAAGGCGCCTGTAATCTAAGTACCGCAAGCGGCGATAAGGAGAACAGTTGAATGGCAGTCAAATTCTTTGGTCAATTTCTGATTGAAAAAGGGGCAGTGACCCGGACAGCCCTGCTGCAGGCAATCGATCTGCAGGAAAAAACCAACCTGAAGTTTGGTGAGATGGTCATCGAGATGGGCCTGATGACAACCGTCGATGCTGCCCGTATCCACTTGGCTCAGCGTAGCGAAGACCTGCACTTCGGCGACATGGCGGTCAAGCTCAGTATCATTACCGAGGAGCAGGTCCAACAGGTTCTGACCCGGCAGCGCAACAGCCATTTATACATCGGCGAGGCGCTGGTCAAGGTTGGAGCCCTGTCTGAACAGGAACTGGAAAAATACCTGGAAGAGTTCAAACAGGATCAACAGGCCTATATTTCAGAAAAAATCGAAATTCCTGCCGGGGTTCCCCATCAGCCGATCTGGGAGATGGTTGCCGACCTGACCTACAAGATGCTGACCCGGGTTGCCGGTATTTCCTTCCGCCCCGGCCCCTGTACCATCATCAAGAAACTGCCCTGCCGGCCGATTATTGCCGAGATGGGTTTTTCCGGTTCGATCAGTGCCCGTTATCTGCTTTCGGTCTCGGAGAGCACCCGCAACCTGGTGGCCAAGGCAATCCTCGATGAAGATTCGGTGGAAAACGAATCGGTTGAAGTGCTGGATGATTCGGTCAAAGAATTTATCAACATCGTCTGTGGCAATATCGCCGCCAAGGCGGCTCAATTAGGACATAGTATTGACATCGCCCCGCCGGAAATGCGTGCGGACAGCAACACCGGGATCGACGTACCGCAGGATCATACCGGGCTGATGTTCCCGATTTATCTGTCTGATGGCGAGGTTTTTGAGCTGACAATTTTTGTCCCGCAAAACTGACCATGCTTAAATCACTGGTGCTGATGCTGACACTCAACGGTGGAGCCACGCTCGGCTGGTATGCCGGTTCCCCCGGTGGAATCATGGGATCCTATTTCGCCGCCGTCATCGGCGCGGCGCTGGGTCTCTATCTCGGTCGAAAAATACAGCGCAGCATAAGCAGCGACTGAAGAAAAAAAAGCAGCTCCGTCCTGGAGCTGCTTTTTTTTCTTCAGAAAGTTACAAAGTTCGGCGTCATTCTTCTTTGTGGTAGCTGCGCCGAATCAGCAGGGCAATCCCCCCCCCGAGCAGTAACAGCAGAGCAACCCCGCCACCGACCAGTTTACGCTGGCTGATCTCAGCCTCATAGGTGTTGACCTGCCCCTGTATGACAGCAAGCTCTTTGTCAAATTTAACCTTCTGTCGTTTGATTTTATCCAGCTCTACGGTGTGAAAAATCTGCCGGAAGGCGTTACGTTGGGCGAACAGATTTTCTTTCATGCGCTTCATATCGAAACCGAGCCGATGCAGTGAAGCCACCGATTCTTCCAGAGACGTCAAGGTCGCCTCAGTGCTGCTGATGGCCTGTTTCACCTTTATCGCCCGCTCGTAGCCGTGGCAACGGGTACAACTTTCTTTATTGATCAGTTTGATGCTGGCCAATTGAATTCCGTGACTGCCGTGACAGAGGACACACTGCGGCCCACCGCTCTCCAAAGCCTTCCCATGGGCACTGCCCAGGTAATCTTCTTTGACGCCAAGGTGGCAGTGGCCGCAGAATTCCGGCACTTCGTCATATTCCGGGACCCCGACAAAACCCCGGTCCGGACTCATCGCCATAGTAAAATCGGTCGGATCTCCACCATGGCAGTCGTTGCAGGAAATACCGTTTGCGGCATGAACACTGTTGCGCCATTGTTCAACCGGTGCTTTCAGACGTCCTTCCTGCCCACTATGACACTGAATGCAGACCGTTTCTTCGGCGCTGACCTGCACCGGCAAAAACAGCAACGCAAAACCGACGACCGACAACACTCGCCTTATCGCAATAGACCATCTCATGAGTAATGCCCCCAGAACGACAGACCGATTAAACCCAAATCCCGAGCAGATAGATCGTCACAAAAATTGGCCGTTTGGCCGGACGCCGCTCCGGGCCGAGATCAAGAAACGGTAATATGGCCATAAGCCCCATCACCGCCGCCTGGGCAGACAAGCCGAGAAGCTTGCTGGGGAAAATTTTCAGAACCTGATAGGTCCACAGGAAATACCACTCCGGCTTGATATGCTCCGGTGTGACAAAAGGGTTCGCCGGAACCAGGGCTTCAGGCGGAATAAATAACCAGGGCACAAAAAAAGTAATCACCACCAACGCGGCCAGAGCAAAAAACACCATCGATATTTCTTTGATGGTGTAGTTGGGATGAAAAGGCACCCCATCGAGATGCTCGTCATGAGTGAAACTTCGGGTCAGCTCTGTCGGCTGGTACTGGTCACCGAACGGCGCACTGGAAATACCGACCCGCCGGACACAGAACAGATGAAAGCCGAGCAGGCCGAGAAATGCCATCGGCAAGGCCATCACATGCAGGGCGAAAAAACGTCCCAGCGTGGCGGCACCGACCGAAGGACCGCCCCGCAGGAACTCGACCAGAAAATCGCCGACAACCGGAATCGCACCGGCGGCATCGGTGGCGACAGTGGTCGCCCAGAAGGAGAGCTGACTCCAGGGCAGCAGGTAACCGGTCAGACAGAAAACCAGCCCCAT
This sequence comes from Deltaproteobacteria bacterium, assembly GCA_013152145.1. Classification (GTDB taxonomy): domain Bacteria; phylum Desulfobacterota; class Desulfuromonadia; order Desulfuromonadales; family Geopsychrobacteraceae; genus Malonomonas. The sequence goes on along the minus strand of JAADGW010000062.1, from coordinate 8,487 downwards.
ATTGAACAACACAAAACCGGACAGCCACGTCAGTTCACGAGGCCGTTTGTAACTGCCCATGAACAGAACCGAGAACATGTGCAGGAACAGGAACGCGACAATCAGATTCGAAGCAACGACATGCAGATAACGGATCAACCAACCGTATGGCACCTCATTCATAATCATGGTGACACTGGCAAAAGCTTTTTCAGTATCCGGTACATAAAAGATCAACAACAGAATACCGGTAAGAAATTGCAGACCCAACAGGGCCATCAATATCGCCCCCAGGGTGTACCAGATATTGATATTTCGCGGCAGCAGATAACCATTGAGATTATTGTACAGTAGCTCGCGAACCCCGAGGCGACTGTCGAGCCAGTCCATAGCATCCTTCTGTAGCTTCATTCCAAACCTCCTTAGCCGATCAGAATTTCATCCCCTTCAAGCGAAACCGCATAGGTGGGCAATGGCCTTGGCGGTGGTCCGGCAAGCACCTGCCCCGCAGCAGAAAAACGTCCCCCGTGGCAAGGACAGAGAAATTCCTCTGCGTCAGTGACCCACCTGACAATACAGCCGAGGTGTGTGCAGACCGCGCTGAGAGCCCGAAATTCTCCCGCGGAGAGCTGCAGTAACACGGCCGGATGCCCTTGGTAAGAAAAAAAATACGCCCCGCCGACGGCAACCTTCTCGCGCGGGATACGGACCTGCTGTTCTTTCCCTCCTTTGTCTACCGGCGACAGAAAACGGAATAATGGCCAGCTGAAAATACCGGCGACCACCACTCCGATCCCCCCCAGAATAATACCGAGAAAGGTCCTCCGCTCATTCAATTTGTCAGGCGAATCATTCATAAACACTCCTCAATAAATCGTTGGAGATAAAGCACTCACAAAAGTCAGCAGCCCCGAGAAATGGGGATCCAGATTTGGGGCTGCCATAAGCTTTCGGGATTCCCACCGATGCGGGAATAACGGTCGATTAGTTTTTCGAACTTTTGCAAGAGACTAAGATGACTACTTTTATTTCGACAGACGTGCCGAAACGGACACTCTCAATTGTGGGACATTAGAATAATCGGTGGCAATTATAACATAACCTCCGAGTCGTTTTTTCTGATTTGGTATTTTAGCTGTTATTTGCAACTCCACCTGCTTGCCCGGCAACAGTTGCAGAGCGCTTAATTTGGCGCTGATTACAGGGTCGGTCACCCTCGGGGGTTGCAGGTTAATCGTTACCGGCCCCCGGTTGATAATCCGTACAGTCGAATTCAGGGTCATACCTTTTTCGACGCTTCCCCAGGTCACCCGCTCCGGCTGCAGCAGGACTTCGGCTTTGACATTGCCGTAAATACCGAAAGAAACCTTTCGCTGCTGTGGATCATTGGAATCGATCGTTACAACTTTGTTGATTGCTCCTTTAAAGCGGGTGGAATCAAAAGTGGCCCGCAACTCCCCCATATCCCCGGGAGCAATTCGCGTTGCCGACAGCAGAGCCGCCGTGCAGCCACAGGAGCTGCGGACATTTCCGACCTCCAGAATCTGATCGCCGGCATTGCGAAACCGAAAAACATGCTCCACCCGTGTCCCCTGGGTTATCTCGCCAAAATTGTAGTTCAAACGCTCTGCAACCAGCTTTGGTGCAGCAAAAGCCGGCATCCCCCCCCCGAGCAACAGAAGCAGAACAATCAAGCAACGGCTCATGGCATATTCCTTTCCATGCGAGTCATCAATTCTAAAGACTTTGAATCATAGCATAAACCCCTGCCCGTAGACAGACTCAGTTGCAATTGACAGGGCCGCACCCTTCCTGTTATAGATTGCTGTCAATCGCAGCACCTTTGGACTTTTTGGGAGTTTATAAATTTTATGCCGGAGCAGAACCGCAGAATCCTTTTTACACGTGAAAAAATTGCGACGGAAGTCCGGCGCCTCGGACAAGAGATCAGCCGCGATTATGGCGATCAGGAAATCATGCTGGTCGGAGTGTTAAAGGGTTCATTCCTGTTCCTTGCCGATCTGATCCGCGAAATCGAAACACCGACGGTCGTCGACTTTGTCCGTCTGGCGAGTTACGGCTCAGGCACTCAGACATCCGGCATCATCGAATTTCGTAAAGAACTGGAGATGCCGATCCGCGACCGGGACGTTATCATCGTTGAGGACATTGTTGACAGTGGATATACCCTGGAATGTCTCTATAATAAACTATTATTGCAACAACCGCGCTCGTTGAAGATCTGTACCCTGATCGATAAGCGGGCACGGCGCGAAGTCGATATCGAAGCTGATTACGTCGGAATCAGCATGGACGATGGCTTCATTATCGGTTACGGTCTTGATCATGATGAGCGCTATCGCAATCTGCCGGATATTTATCTGGTGGAAGAAGACTGATTGCCCGGCAAGGTTACCGCTACCGGAGGTCCGATCCACAGGTCCCCGGCAAAGGAGAGAAACAGATGGTCATAGTCTGTCCCGAGTGTTCAACTAAATTCCGCGTCAATCCTGAACGTATCTCCGACAGCGGCACGAAAGTTCGCTGCGCCCGTTGCAAACACATCTTTATCGCGGCAAAACCGGCTGCGGAAACAAAACCGGTGCCGGTCGTCGCCGAAGCTTCCGTTCCGCCTGAGGTACCGACACAACCAGCGGATCTGGCGCCACCGGAGAAGTCAAGCTCAACCAGCGAGCAGGTTGAGGACCATTCGACCTCAGCGGGTTCAGACGAAAGCAGCTTCAGCTACGATCAGTTTCGAGATCTGGATGCAACCCAACCAGAGGCTGATGAGTTCACTTTTTCCGGTGAGCAGAACGCTGAAGACATGCCGGCTACCGACCAGGCCGCAGCGAGCACCGATGCGGCTCCTCTGCCGGAAGACTCCGGCGATAAAAATACGTTCCGTTTTTCCGGATCAGCCGACGAACCGCCGACTGAAGACGCTGTGGAAACAAACGCAACTGAGAGCACAGCGGCCGCACCGGATGAAGCGAACGCCGATATCTTCAGTGCGGATGAGGAAGCATCCATCGAACCGGAGTTTCCGGCTCCGCCGACAAGTAAAAAAAAGAGCAGCCCGGCAGCCAGCATCAGCCGGATCCTGCTGTTGCTGATCCTGAGTCTGGTGATTATCGGCGGGGCACTCTACCTTATCAACGGCCCGGAACAGATCGAACAGGTTATTCAACAGATTTTCGGTCAACAGACAAGCGGGCAGATACAGCCGGACCGGATTGCGCTGACCAACCTTGAAGGTAAATTCATCAACAATCAGGAGGCCGGTGAGCTGTTCGTCATCCGCGGCGAGGCGACCAACAATTTCAAGGAGCCGCGCGCCTCAATCCAGGTCAAAGGGGTTATTTTCGACAAAGATGGTAACCCCCTGCTACAGAAAACCATCTTCTGCGGTAATCCGATCAGCGATCAGGAATTACAAACCCTGTCATTCAGTAAGTTAGAAGAAATGATGGGCAATCAATTCGGAAAGTCACTGAAAAATATGAAAATCAACAGCGCGCAGGCGATCCCGTTCGTGATTGCCTTTCGCGATCTCCCCAAGAATCTTTCAGAATTCAGCGTCGACGTAACCTCCTCCAAACCTGCAGCAGCGCAATAAGCCTTCCCCGACAAAACCACCCGGCACAGAAACATATTTATCGCAAAACCACCGGAAACAAAAGAGGCAACGACTGTTGCCGGCCGTTGCCCCCTCTGTTTTTTTGTTCAGTTCGATTCGACTAAGCCGGAGCGATTGCAGCGACCGGACAGGAATCGACACAAGCAGCGCAATCGGTGCAGGTAGCAGCATCGATAACGTAAATCGGGTCGTCTTCAGAGATAGAGCTCGTCGGGCAAGTATCCACACAAGCACCGCAAGCGATACACTCTTCGGAAATTGCGTAAGCCATGGTTCTTTCCTCCTCAAAATTAGTGAGTTGTCTCCCGCCATGCGGGGGAGCCGTATTCAGGTCGGGGTAAACTTTAACCGATCTTGCAGCAACTGTCCAGCCCAGAAAAACCTTGCTAAAATCTGGACGTATAGGCTAGCTTATACACTCATTTTATTTGGCAACCCCCTTAGAGTACAGGGGTTTTGCCTTTTCATTAGACAGATCAATCGGGCTCCCAAGCAAAAATAAAACAATCTTTTATTTTATCTGGGAAAAGACCAGCAGGACAATATGCAATAAAGGAGACATAAACAATGGATATTCTTGCACTAAACTGTGGTAGCTCCTCGGTCAAGTACCAACTTTTCAACTGGAAAAAAAAAGAAGTTGTCGCCAAGGGAATGGTTGAACGGGTCACCATCGGTGATTCATACATCATTCACGAAGTTCCCGGTCGGGAAACTTATCGGGAAGAGTATGAGTGCCCTGACCACAAAATAGCTATCCACTTAATCGTCAAGATTCTCACTGACAAAGAGTACGGTGTCGTTGAGGATATGACGCGGATTTCCGCGGTCGGCCACCGGGTGGTGCATGGTGGCGAAAAGTTCATCCGTTCGGTGATGATCGACGACACCGTCCTTGACGCGATTAAAGAGGTCCAGCATCTGGCCCCGCTGCATAACCCACCGAATATCTCCGGGATTGAAGCGGCCCAGGCTAACCTTCCCGACGTTCCCCACATTGCTATTTTCGATACCGCCTTCCACCAGACCATGCCGGAAGCGGCCTACACCTACCCGGTCCCGTATGAGTGGTATGCAAAACATGGTGTACGACGCTACGGTTTCCACGGTACCAGTCATCTCTATGTTTCCAAGCGTGCCGCGGTCCTGCTCGGCAAGGTGCCGAAAGACTGCAACCTCATCACCATGCACATCGGCAACGGGGTTTCTCATACGGCCATCAAAAACGGTATCTCGATCGATACATCGATGGGTCTGACCCCGTTGGAAGGGGCCATGATGGGTACCCGCTGCGGTGATATCGACCCGGCGATTCCAGGCTTTATTATGGAGCGCGAAAACCTTTCACCGAAGGAGATCGACAGCGTCCTCAATAAAAAGTCGGGCGTCCTCGGGGTCACCGGTGAATTTACCGACCGACGTGATGTTATCGAAGCCGCAGAGAAGGGCAATGAACGCTGTAAGCTGGCACTCGAAATCGAAGGCTATCGATTAAAGAAATATATCGGTTCTTATTGTGCCGTCCTCGGTCGACTCGACGCCGTGGTCTTCACTGCCGGTGTCGGTGAAATGGGCTGGCTGATCCGTGAAAAGGCGCTGGCAGACCTCGGCCATATCGGCATCAAGCTGGACAAAGAGAAAAACCGCAACACCATGACCCGCAAAAAGGAAACCATGATCAGCACCGCCGATTCGCCGGTCAAGGTATTCGTTATTCCAACCGATGAGGAACTGGTGTTCACCGAAGATGTCGCCGCAATACTCGAAGAAACCTATACAGACCATATGAATTTCAAGTATTCTTTTGCAGAAAGTACCTTTCAACGCAAGTAATAAGTAATCGTAACTATTCAGCAGGATGGCCTCGGGGTGCCCACTTCAAGGGTGTCTGTCGCTTGGATGGCGACAGTCAAGCCCCATGGATGGGTTCATGCGGCCCTTGGAGTGGGCAGCGCGAGGTCATCCATCGCGCCGCTGAATAGTTACAAGTAGTCAATACAGCAATCGTCAACCGGTCGGTAACAGCTGTAACCGGCCGGTTGACGATCCGCTCTGCCGAGGCGGTTCTAATAGTGGCACGACGATAAACCTCTTTTGTCCGGTGCGATGATGTCCGAATCCTACAAAGAGCTCGAAAAACAACTGGCCCGGCTCATAAAGGAGAACCTGGCCCTGCGCAATACCTGCCGGACGCTAAAACAAACCCAGGCCGAATACGAACAGCTCATCGGTCAGAATAATGTCAACATCCTGCGTTCGGATATGGCGCGCATGGAACTGGAACAAGTTTTTTCGGCCTATCTCGATCCCATGTGGGTTGTCAGGGAAGATAGAATTGTCCTGCGGGCGAACAAGGCGATGCTGACAATGCTCGACAAACCGCATACTGAAGTCGTCGGCAAACCCTGCTCATCATTACTCAGTTACGCAATCTGCAACCAGCATATTTGTCCAATCAAAACGATAAAAGACCAACAAACTCATGAATTCGACGTACAACTGGCCGATAGAAAGACCAGAGATAAACATTACCTGCTGACGACAGCACCACTTGTCACGCTCGACGGCACCCCGGGAATCGTTGCTCAATTCAAGGACATCACCAGCCGCAAAAAGGCGGAAAAGGTGCTGGAAAAAATGGCCCGGGTTGATGGCCTGACCCAGATCTCCAACCGTCGCTGCTTCGACGAAATAATCGAAAAAGAATGGCAGCGGCTGCAGCGCACAGAAAAACCGCTGGCCCTGTTGCTCGGGGATATCGATTATTTCAAAAAATACAATGACCACTACGGACATCAGGCCGGGGATGACTGTCTACGGCAGGTTGCACAGGCGCTGGCCACCACGGCGATGCGCCCGCCCGACCTGGTGGCTCGCTACGGGGGTGAGGAGTTCGTGCTGTTGCTGCCCGAGGTCGACCTGTCCGGTGCCATGCATGTTGCGAAGCGGGCCCTTAACGCGATCGCACAAAAAAATATCGCCCACGAAAAATCAGACGTCAGCAGCCTGGTCTCCTTGAGCATCGGCGCGGCAACCCTGGTCCCGTCGCAACAAGCGACCCCTGCGACCTTGATCGCCATGGCGGATGACGCCCTCTATCAGGCCAAAGAAGCGGGCCGGAACCGCGTTGTTCCCGCCGCCGGCAGCCGACACACGAACAGTTGAAAGACGCCCCGCAATGAAACTCCCCCGCAGCCAAGCTACGGGGGAGTTCATTATGACCGTCAGCTCCTCTACCGAGCTGACCGGGCTTAATCCTGCAGTTCTTCCGGTAATAAAGAGGTGGGGAAATTCTGTCGGCAGAGCGGCCGTAAAAACCTGCGGATCGCTTCGCTGCCGACCGATGTTGTGCGGCTGTCGGTGGTCGCCGGATAAGGTCCGCCATGCACCATGGCGTGACAGACTTCAACCCCGGTCGGAAAATCGTTCATGACCAGTCGGCCGGCCTTACGCTCCAGCAGTGTGAGCAACTCCCGACACATCTCTTCTTCGGCAGCCATTGCGTGCACTGCTGCGGTCAACTGACCAGCTAAAGCAGCGGCACACTGCTGCATCTGCAAAAAAGACTGACAAACAACAATCACCGATGCCGGACCGAAAACCTCTTCGGCAATTTTCGAATCGACGAGAAACTGTTCAGCGGTGGTCCGCAATAATGCCGGGGAAACAAAACAATCATCACTCTCCGGGATCTCCCCACACCTCAATTCAACCCCGCTCCGGGCAACCAGTTTATCAAGCGCCGTGCAGTAATTCTGTTTGATCCCCCGGTGCAGCATGGCCGCTGCCGGCAACTGCGGTAGATACTCTTCGACCGCGTGGATAAAAGATTCCAGCGCGGGGTCGTTCAGAACAAACAGCAGGCCGGGATTGGTGCAGAACTGGCCGACCCCGAGAGCAACCGAGTCGACATATTTGCGCGCCAGTTCGGCGCCGCCGTCGGCCAGAGCCCGCGGCAGGAGGAAAACCGGATTCACACTGCCCATCTCGGCAAAGACCGGAATCGGTTCCGGCCGCGCGGCGGCCAGATTGAATAAAGCCCGCCCACCGGCCTGCGACCCGGTAAAAGCCACCGCACTGATGAGCGGATGTTCGACCAGGGCAGCCCCCAGCTGCTTGCCGCTACCCTGAAGTAGGGAGAAAACCCCGCGCGGCAAGCCGCATGCGTCACCGGCGGCCCGAATGGCACGACCGGCCAGCTCACAGGTCCCGGGGTGAGCTGGATGCGCCTTGACCACCACCGGACAGCCGGCCGCCAAAGCAGCGGCGGTATCCCCCCCGGCCACCGAAAAAGCGAGAGGAAAATTACTGGCACCGAAAACCGCCACCGGTCCGAGCGGAACCTGCGTCAGCCGCAGATCGGAACGCGGCAACGGCTGCCGCTCCGGGAGGGCCGGAACGATCTGCGGCTGCAGAAAAGCCCCTTCGCGGACAAAATCGGCAAACATCAACAGCTGGTTGACGGTCCGGGTCAGCTCCCCGGCCAAACGTGCCCGCGGCAGTCCGGTTTCCAGACCGGCCCGCTCCAGCAGATCGGCTTCCAGCTTGCGGAGCTGCGTGGTGATGGCAACGAGAAAATCGGCCCGCTGCGGCAGGGATAACTGGCGATAAGCACTAAAATCGTGCTCCGCACTGCGGGCAGCGATATCGACCTGCACAGCAGTCCCCTCCACGAAGGCCGGTTGCAGCCGTTCCGCAGTCACCGGATTGACGGCATAAAAATGAGCGCCCGGGTGGTTCCCGGTTGCTTCGGCAAGGATATGCTGACCATTCAGCGTCATATCAACTCCCACGGTTAACCGCTCGAGGACAGAACAGTTCGTGATAAATTCAGCGGTCGCCTAAAAGTACTCTTCCCCGTAATCAGG
>JAADGW010000232.1 GCA_013152145.1 Deltaproteobacteria bacterium | reverse complement strand
CGTCCCTGTCCCGGTCCGCAACCGGCGCCCCGACCATGGCCGAGCCCTTGACCCCGGCGACAATTCACCCCGCGTCCTTGACCTCGCCCCTGTCCCGGTTGCTGACCGCGCCCGAGTCGCTGTCCCTGTCCATGTCCTGAAGCAGGTCCCAAACCGCATCCTTGACCACGCCCTGTCCCTTTTCCATGTCCTTGCATATGACTGTCCTCCTGTCTTTTTCGGTTCTATAACCAAAACAAAGTGAGTTGCCACTAAGAAACCTGATCCTAAGGGGTTTTGCCACTCTTGGCGTCCTTGGAACTCTTGGTGGCTAAGCATTCAATCTTCGGCTCTTTTATTGTGGAACCTTCTTTTTGGTTATAGCTCTGTTTTGTGCATATACACATAATAGAAGGATAACAACCTTGTGTCAATATGTGCCGGGCAAAAAAGTGTTGTTGTCAGTTGTCGGCCAGGACGGTGTAAATGGCGGTGGTGAGCGAGGCGAGATCATCCGGCTCGATAACGTACGGCGGCATGACATAAACCAGTTTGCCGAAAGGCCGAACCCAGACCCCGGCTTCGACAAACCGGGGCTGAATCATCCGCATCTCCACCGGCTCACGCATTTCTACCACACCGATACCGCCCAGCACTCGCACATCCGCCACCTGCGGCAGGTCACGACAGGGAGCCAGCCCGGCGGCCAGCCCCGCTTCGAGCTGGCGAAGCTGTTCCGGCCAGTCGTTTTCCAGCAGCAGCTCGATGCTGGCCACGGCAACCGCGCAAGCGAGCGGATTGGCCATAAAAGTCGGACCGTGCATAAACACGCCGGGCTCACCGGACGAAAGGACTTCGGCAACCTGTCGGGTGGCCAGGGTCGCCGCCAGCGTCATATAGCCGCCGGTCAGGGCTTTGCCGAGGCAAAGGATATCGGGGGAAATTCCGGCATGTTCACAGGCGAACAGCTTGCCGGTGCGGCCGAAGCCGGTGGCAATTTCATCAGCGATCAGCAGCAGTTCGTAGCGGTCGCACAATTGTCGTACCCGACGCAGGTATTCCGGGGCATAGAAACGCATCCCCCCGGCCCCCTGCACGATCGGTTCGAGAATAATGGCCGCGATCTCCTGGTGATGCTGTTCGACCAGCGCCTGCAACCCGGCAATATCCTCATCGCGCCATTGTGCATCAGTGCGACAGGTCGGCGCGGCGGCGAACAGATGCTGCGGCAGCAGGTGGCTGAAAATATGGTGCATGCCGGTCACCGGGTCGCAAACCGCCATGGCGCCGAAGGTATCACCGTGATAGCCGTTACGGATGGTCAGCAGCCGCGATTTTTCCGGGCGGCCCGCAACATACCAGTACTGAATCGCCATCTTGATCGCCACTTCGACCGAGACTGAACCCGAGTCACAGAAAAAAACCTGCTGCAACGGCTGCGGGGTCAGCTCCACCAGCAGCTTGCCGAGCTGCACAGCGCTCGGATGGGTCAGCCCGCCGAACATCACATGCGACATCTTCTCCAGCTGCCGCTGCGCCGCTTCGTTCAGCCGCGGGTGGTTATAGCCGTGGATCGCCGACCACCAGGAGGACATGCCGTCAATCAGTTCACGACCATCTTCCAGTTGCAAACGCACACCGCTGGCAGCAACCACTGGAAAGGTCTGCTGCGGGTTGGTCATCGACGTATAGGGATGCCAGAGATGGGCCCGGTCGAACTCCAGCCAGTTTCGGGTGTCAGCGGTCATGGACAGATCCTCTTCGTTTCATGGTTGAGATTTCGGTTCTATAATCTAAACAAAGGCTGATTGCCACCAAGGCGCCAAGAAACCCACCCCCAAGGGTTTTGACTCTCTTGGTGCTCTTGGCGCCTTGGTGGCTAACGACTCAGGTTTCAGTCTTTTTTCAGCAACCTTCTTTTGGATTATAGATCCGTAAGATTTCAAAAAGAGGCTTATTGTAAAAGATTTTACCGAAAAGGAAAGGCCGGAGAGTTGTGCTCCCCGGCCAGTGCCACGATAAAGACCGCCGTCAACCCCGCCGCCAGCGATGATATTTCTCGACCCAGCGCAGCAACCGCTCCGGGGTGTGGTTCTTTTTCCAGACTCCGGCGACCATCTTGTTCATTTCGGCCAGAGTCGGGTAGATGTGGATGGTGCCGAGCAGCTTGTTCAGCCCGAGGTTGTGTTTCATCGCCAGGACGTATTCGGCGAGCAGGTCTCCGGCATGGCTGCCGACGATGGTGACCCCCAGAATTTTGTCGCTGCCCGGTTTGGTCAGCACCTTGATCCAGCCCTGATCCTCACTGTCGGCAATCGCCCGGTCGAGGTCGCCAAGGTCATAACGGCTGACCTCAAAAGCGATACCCTGCTCGACCGCGTCGGTTTCATTCAGACCGACCCGGGCGACTTCGGCATCGGTGAAGGTTGCCCAGGGAATCACCCGGTTGTCGACCTTGAATTTTTTCAACTCGCCGAACAGGGCGTTAACCGCAGCATACCAGGCCTGATGGGCAGCGGTGTGGGTAAACTGGTAAGGTCCGGCAACATCTCCGGCGCAGAGAATATTGGGGAAATTGGTCCGTAAAAAGGGATCCGCGGCAACGCTGCCGCGCTCACTCAGCTTGACACCGAGCTCTTCCAGCCCGAAGCCGCTGACATTCGGCTGGCGACCGACGGCGATCAGCAGCTGGTCAAATTCGATTTCGACCGTTTCCCCTCCCCGTTCGCACAGCAACCACCGCCGGTCCGATTCAATTTTTACTTCTTTGGCCGCGTGGCCGGTCAGTACGCGAATCCCTTCGGCCGAGAATTTCTGCTGGATAAATTCGCTGACCTCCGGGTCTTCACGGCCCATGATCCGCGGCAGCATCTCCACCTGCGTTACTTGGCTGCCGAGTCGGGCAAACGCCTGAGTCAGTTCACAGCCGATCGGCCCACCACCGAGAACCACCAGCGTCTGCGGCAATTCGCGCAGCTCCCAGACATTATCCGAGGTCAAATAATCGATCTGCTCCAACCCGGCGATCGGCGGCACGAAAGGCCGCGCGCCGGTGGCAATAATGATGCTGCGCGTGGTTAAGAGCCGACCGTTGACCTTAACCGTCCAGGGCGAGATAATTGTTGCCTCCCCCTCAATCACCTCAACGCCCAAGGACCTGTAGCGCTCAACCGAGTCGTGCGGCGCAACTTTTTTTACCACCTGTCGGACCCGCTCCAGCACCTCGGCAAAGTCGAACTCGACCTGCACATTTCTGAAACCGAACTCCTTGGCCCGTTTCGCGTAAGAGAGCATCCTGGCACTGCGGATCAGCGCCTTGCTCGGCACGCAGCCGGTGTTCAGACAGTCGCCGCCCATCTGCTGTTTTTCGATCAATCCCACCTTGGCCTTGACCGCCGCCGCGATGTAACTGCTGACCAGTCCGGCACTGCCGGCACCGATCACCAGAAGGTTATAGTCAAATTTATCGGGTCGCTCAAAGTTTTTGAACACCTTGTGAGATTGAACAACACCAATAGCTTTTTTCGCTATCAAAGGGAATATCCCCAGCAGAATAAAGGAAAGTATGAGCCCCGGTGAAAGGATACCGGCGGCGCTCTGCAAGTGGCCGAGCTGGGTTCCGGCATTGACGTAGACCGCCGTTCCGACCAGCATCCCCACCTGGCTGACGAAATAGAACAGGGAGGTTTTCAGCGGCGTCAGACCCATCAGCAGGTTGATCACAAAGAAGGGAAAAATCGGCACCAGCCGCAGCGAAAAAAGGTAAAAAGCACCCTCTTTTTCCACCCCCAGGTTGATCGCTTTGAGCTTGTCGCCGAACTTGCCCTGCACCCAGTCACGCAACAGAAAACGCGAAACCAGAAACGCCAGCGTGGCGCCGATGGTACTGGCAAAGCTGACCACCAGGAGTGCCATCCAGAAACCGAACAAGGCCCCACCGGCCAGAGTCATCACCGTCGCCCCCGGCAAAGACAGGGCGGTCACCAGCACGTAGACGAAAAAATAGATCAACAGTGTCGAGAAGCGGTTCTGCTGATAATAATTGTTAAACGTCTGCTGCTGACTCTTCAGGTAGTCGAGGGTCAGGTACTGCCCCAGATCGAAGGCGAAAAAGATCACCGTCAGGGCAACGACCAGGAGAATCAGGATAATTTTCGTGTTGCGACTTTTCATATTCCTTCTTTCGTGGCGATGGGAAAAGGACCTGAAGCAAGATTAACAGATTTGACCGGACCGTTTACCAAGCAAGTCAAGAGGTTTTACCTGCATCCTAATTATTACTAAACTAATAGGGAATTGCAATATGCGATTATTTAAATATTTTTGCCGCCTGAGCCTGGATTCCCATAAAATTTGTTGCTTTTTGCTTCGTTTTGAAGAGATGATACGGGCTCATGCCATAGATTTTACTGAACTCTATCGTGAAGGAGGATTCGATACAGGTAATTCGGGTGAGCAACGCCACCGCCGGCAGTCGGGCAAATTGAAGCGACCGGGCGGTTTTTTATTTTCTGTCACTGCAATCTGACGTTCATCACCACATGACATGGAGGAAATTATGAAAAGAGTGTTTAAAACCCTGCTGATCACCTGCATCGCGATGATGCTGGCCGTTCCGGCCATGGCCGCCAATACCATTAAAATCGGCTTCAACATCCCGCTGACCGGCGATATCCCGAAAGTCGGCGAATCATCCAAACTTTCCGCGGAAATGCTCAAGGCTGACATTAACGGTGCCGGCGGCCTGGATGTCGGCGGTAAAAAATACATGCTCGATTTCATCTACGAGGACAACGAGGCCAAAGCAGAATCGGCCGTCACCACGGCGCTGAAACTGATTGAAAAAGATGAAGTGCTCGCCATGATCGGGCCGAACTCCTCCAAGCAGGCGGTTCCCGCCGGCGAGGTTGCCAATGACAACAGCGTCGTCATGATCTCCCCCTGGTCGACCAACCCTGACACAACTTTTGATCGTCCCTGGGTTTTCCGGGCGGCATTCCTCGACCCCTTCCAGGGCCCGGTGGCCGTGAACTTTGCCGTTGAGACGTTCGGCGCCAAAACGGCCGCAGTGCTCTACGACCTGTCGAATGATTATTCCAAGGGGCTGGCCGAGATTTTCAAAAACGTCTTCGAGAAGAAGATGGGCCCCGGCACCGTCCTCGCCTTTGAAAGTCACGGCACCAAGGATCAGGATTTCTCAGCCCAGCTGACCAAAATCATTGCCACCAAGCCCGACTTCATCTTTGTTCCGGATAACTACAACCAGGTTGCCCTGATCGTCCCGCAAGCCCGTCAACTCGGCTACAAAGGTCAGTTCATGGGATCCGATGCCTGGGGTTCTTCCGAACTGATGACCCTTTGCGGCGACGCCTGCAAAGGATTGTACTTCTCCACTCATTACGCTGCGGCAGGTGCCACCGGCGCCACCAAAAAATTCATCGATCGTTACACTGCAAAATATGGCGAAACTCCCGACGATGTCGCCGCACTGACCTGGGACGCCACCCGCGTAGTTCTGCAGGGGATCCAGAATGCCGGCAAACTGACCGGCAAACTGAAAAAAGATCGCAAGGCGATCCGCAAGGGAATGCAGGAAATTACCAGTTTTGCAGGCATCACCGGCAACATGAAGTTTGATGATCAGGGTGACCCGATCAAATGTGCCGTTGTCGTGCAGATCAGCCAGACCGGCCAGTTCGAATTCAGAAAGTCGGTTTGTCCATAATCGTTTAACTTCAGTTTATTCCCAAGTAGGTAAGGCAGGAGGCCGGACCGATTTCCCGGCCTCCTGCCTTACTGGCCATTCTCAGGTTCCGCAAAGGTCGTTCATGTTAGAAAGCTTCCTTCAGAATGTGATCAACGCGCTGCAGTGGGGCAGTTTTTACGCCCTGATCGCCCTCGGTTATACCTTGGTTTACGGGGTCCTGACGCTGATCAACTTTGCCCATGGCGACGTCTTTATGGTCGGCGCCTATATCGCCTTTTTTATTTCCACCTTTTTTCTCACCACCCTCGGTCTGCCGGGTTGGGTGGCGCTGGCGCTCTGTATCCCGCTGACGATGATCCTGACCTCACTGGTCGGCGTCACCCTGGAACGGATCGCCTATCGACCGCTACGCAAAAAAGGTGCTCACCGCCTGTATGTCGTCATTACCGCGTTGATGTGCGGGCTGATCCTCGAACACGCCAACCTGGCGATTCTCGGCGCCAGCCGCAAGGCCTTTCCACCGCTGATCGAGGTTCAGGTCTACAACATCGGCGGGGTCACCTTCACCAACCTGAAAATTGCCGTTATCGTCACCGCTTTCCTGGTGTTTCTGTTCCTCCAATGGGTGGTCACCAGAACCCGGGTCGGCATGGCGATGCGGGCGATTTCCTATGATAATTTCGCCGTGCCGCTGATGGGCATTCCACTTGATCAGATCATCGTCGTTACCTTCATCCTCGGTTCCGGCTTCGCCGGGCTGGCCGGGTTGCTGTTCGCCATGAGTTACCCGGTGCTGGAGCCCTACATGGGCGCACTGATCGGCTGGAAGGCGTTTATCGCCGCCGTGGTCGGCGGTATCGGTGATATCCGTGGTGCTTTCCTCGGTGGTTTTCTGCTCGGTGCGGTCGAGATCATGGTCGTGGCCTTTTTCCCCTCGACCTTCCGTGACCTGATCTCTTTCACCGTGTTGCTGGCAATCCTGACCTGGAAACCGACCGGTCTGTTCGGCATCGCCAAAACGACAAAAATTTAGCAATCCTTCATGCTCCCCTTTGTTAAAGGGAGGATACTCCTGTCTTTCCATCAACCAAAGCGGGGCCGGGGGGATTCAACTTCAACTTAGAGCTGAAATGGTTTTTATGTTACGACGCTATTCCATCCACCTGATTCTCGCCCTGGCCGGCGGAGCCATTGTTTACAGCGCCGATCAGGAGTACCTCGGCCTTTACACCCTGTCGGTACTGATGTTCATGGGGGTCAACGTGATCCTCTCGACCAGCCTGAACCTGGTTAACGGCTACATGGGCGAGTTCTCCTGCGGGCATGCCGGTTTTATGGCTGTCGGTGCCTATGTTTCCTCGCTGCTCGGGGTCTGGCTGTTTGCCAAAGACAGAGTCTTCGGGGTCCCGCTGCTCGATCCTGGATATGCCCTTTATGCCTTCCCGGTGCTGATCCTCATCGGTGGCGTAGCCGCGGCCCTGGCCGGACTGCTGGTTGCGGTTCCCTCTTACAAAACCCGCGGTGATTATCTGGCGATCATCACCATCGCCGCCAACTACATCATCATCAGCGCCATTGAAAATATCGGTGCCATCGGCGGCTCGCGCGGTTTTATGGGAATGAAGCGGCTGGTCAATTCGATGGAGGATGTCGTCGATCTGCCCTGGATGCCGATCTGGGTGATCATCTTTACCATCCTCAGCGTCTGGGTGATTCGCCGCTACGTCTCCTCGACCTTCGGCAAAGGGGTCTCAGCGATCTGTCAGGATGAAGTCGCGGCAGAGATCATGAGCGTCAACACCAACAAGATCAAAACCGTCACCTTCATGCTCTCCTCAGGGATTGCCGGGATCGCCGGCGGGCTGTTCGCCTACATCCTCGGTTACGTCAACCCCGGCAGCTTCAACATCCTCAAATCGACCGAAGTGCTGGTCATGGTTTACCTCGGCGGCATGGGTTCACTCTCCGGCTCGATCCTTTCGGCCATCCTCTTCACCATCCTGCTGGAACTGCTGCGACCGCTGCAGATCATCAAGTGGATCGTTATTCCTCTGCTGCTGATCATCCTGATGCAGTTCCGCCCCGAAGGGATTATGGGCAACCGTGAGCTGGGTGATCTGTTCCCCCGGCTGAAGAAACTTTACAGGTTTAAATGATGGCACAAACACTGGCACAAACAGAAAATGCACCGGTTCTCGAAATCCGTGGTCTGACCCAGCAGTTCGGCGGCCTGACGGCGGTCAACGACTTCAACGTCAAGCTGACGCCGGGGGGACTCTCCGGCCTGATCGGTCCCAACGGTGCCGGTAAGACCACGGTCTTCAACCTGGTCAGTGGCTTCTACCAGCCAACCAAAGGACAGATTTTTATCGACGGCGTCCCGACCGCCGGTTTGAAACCGCACAAGGTCACCGCTCTCGGTGTTGCGCGCACCTTCCAGAATATTCGGCTCTGGAACGACATGACGGTGCTCGACAACATCCGCGTCGCCCAGCACTACCGGCTCGGCTACGGTTTCTTTCATTCGATCGCCCGCAGCAAACGCTACCAGCAACGCGAGGATGAGATCGCCAAAGAGGCCGCAGAGTTGCTCGAGGTTTTCGATCTGCAGCGTTTTGCCCTTGATGTCCCGAAGAACCTGCCCTACGGCACCCAGCGCAAACTGGAGATCGCCCGTGCCCTCTCCAGTCACCCCAAGCTGCTGCTGCTCGATGAGCCGGCCGCCGGACTCAACTCGTCCGATGTTCAGGAACTGATCCGGCTGATCCGCTGGATTCACAAAAAATTCGATGTCACCATCTGGATGATCGAGCACCACATGGACGTGATGATGGAGCTCTGCACCCAGATCAAGGTCATCGACTTCGGCCAGACCATCGCCGAGGGCACTCCGGAAACCGTCCGCAACCACCCTGCGGTCATCACCGCCTATCTGGGAGATGATAATATCTGATGATGCTGTCAGTTGAAAATCTTGAAGTCAAATACGGCAATATCCAGGCCCTGCACGGGATCAGTTTTCATGTCAACGAGGGTGAAATTGTCACCCTGATCGGTGCCAACGGGGCGGGCAAAACCACCTGCATGCATACGATTACCCGCCTGCCCCCCCCGGAAGCGCCACGCGTCATCGCCGGCGATATCAAATTCAAGGGGGAATCGATCCTCAAGACCAAACCGAGCGACGTGGTCAAAGAGCTGCATCTGGCCCTCTCTCCTGAAGGACGGCGGATTTTCGGTAACCTGACGGTGATGGAAAACCTCAAGCTGGCGACCTACGCCCGTGAAAAAGGTGCCGACCTGAATGCCGAATATGAACGCATCTTCGATCTGTTCCCCCGCTTGAAGGAACGCCGTAACCAGCGCAGCGAATCGCTCTCCGGGGGTGAGCAGCAAATGCTCGCCGTCGGCCGGGCACTGATGACCGGTTGCAGAATTCTACTGCTCGACGAACCGAGCATGGGGTTGGCGCCGGTGCTCAA
>JAADGW010000081.1 GCA_013152145.1 Deltaproteobacteria bacterium | reverse complement strand
TTGATTGAGGTTCCTGATGCCGAATCGACGGCTTTTGACCTTCACCCCATTGATTCTTCTGGCCGTGTTATGGACCGGGATGACCCTTGCCCTGTTACTGATCGGGTTGGGAGAATACACCAACTGGAGTTTTCAGCACGCTGAAACGCTTGCAGATGTCAGTTTCAGCAAGGATATTCTGTATCGCCGCTGGGCCACAATCCATGGCGGGGTCTACATCCCGGTCAGTAAAGATACCCCGCCGAATCCTTACCTGAGCCACATCAAAGAACGTGATATCAGCACCCCGTCGGGAAAGAAGCTGACCTTAATCAATCCTGCCTACATGATCCGTCAGGTTAATGAACTGGCGAGTGAGCAATCCGGCATCCAGGGACACCTCACCAGCCTGAACCCATTGCGTCCAGAGAACGCCGCTGATCCCTGGGAAACGAAAGGGCTGGAGCAATTTGCTGCCGGGCGCAGCGGAAAAGTCGTCGAAAAACTCGAAATCGACGGCGAGCCCTATTTACGCGCGATCTACCCGTTAGTCACCGAGAAACGCTGCCTGAAGTGCCATGCCAAGCAGGGCGACAAGGTCGGCGACATCCGTGGCGGGATCAGTATTTCTGTGCCCCTGCGTCCCTATCTGTCAATCTACGCTGACGCCCGCAACACCCTGTTTGCGACATTAACCGTCCCTTGGCTGTTCGGTCTGGGACTACTTTTCTGGTCGACGAAGGTTATTCGTAAACAGTTGATCACCCTGGAGGCGTCCCATCTGAAGGCCGCCAACGCCGAGGTGCGCTACCGTGAGCTGTTTAACGGCGCGGAATACGGAATTGCGATTATCGATCAGGAACAGGGGACCATCATCGAATGCAACCGGAAACTGAGCGAGCTGATCGGCCGGCCGCAGGAGGAACTCAGCGGAGCACCGCAAGATATTCTGCCGGATATTGAGGATCTGGAAACCACCATTTCCGGCAAACAGATCGAGGTGCCGACCCCCACTGGAGACAACTACTTTATCGAAGTAAAAAAACGGATCATCCAACTCGGCGGCAAACCGGCGGAGGAAATTCTCTTCTATGATCGGACCGATGAAAAGAAGAGTGAACAACGAATCCTGGCTTCCGCGCAACGGATTCGTGATATTTTCCACGCGGCACAGAATGTTGCATTTGTCATTGCCGCAGCAACCGACGAGGCCCAGATCATCGAATTCAGCCCCGGAGCCGAGCAGATTTTCGGTTACCGAAAAAAGGAGGTGCTCGGCAAACCGGTTTCCATGCTGCACGTTACGAGCGCAGAGATCCCGACCATGCAGACGGACATGAAAGACAACGAAATCAGCTTTTCCGGCCGCATTGAGCTGGTGCGTAAATCGGGCGAGGTGTTCCCGGCACTATTCACCCTCTACCCACTGTTCGATGAAAATGAAAAACTCTACGGCAGGCTGGGCGTTTCCATCGACATCTCAGAGCTCAAAGAACTGGAAGATCGGCTGCTGCAAACCCATAAAATGGAGGCGATCGGCACTCTGGCGGGAGGCATCGCCCATGATTTCAACAATATCCTCAGCATCATCTTCGGCTACACCCAGCTGGCAACTCGCCAGGTCGAGGTGGATTCCAAGGCCTTCCAACATTTGCAGACGATTGAGCAGGCGGCGATCAGGGCCAAGGACCTGGTCGGACAGATCCTGACCTTCAGCCGCAAATCGAGCAAAAACAAACAGATCATCTCATTGCCACCGATCATCAAAGAAGGCTTGAAAATGTTGCAGGTGACCCTGCCGCCGACGATTGAGATCAAACAGCAGATCGACCGCAGCTGTGCCGGGGTCATCGCCGATCCGACGCAGATCCATCAGGTCTTGATGAATATCTGCACCAACGCCTATCACGCCATGCACCAGACCGGCGGAGTCCTGAGGGTTGTCCTGAAAGATGTCCAGGTGGACGCGCGTATGGCTGCCGAGCTGCCGCAGCTGGCCGTCGGCGAATATGTCCTGCTGCAAATCAGCGACACGGGAACCGGCATCGACGCAGAGGTCCTGCCGCGCATCTTTGACCCCTTCTTTACCACCAGGATATCGCAAGACGGGACGGGTATGGGACTGTCGGTCGTCCACGGCATCATCAAAAACCATAAGGGCGTCATCCTCGTCGATAGCGATGTGGGTCAGGGTTGCTGTTTCAGCATTTATCTGCCCAGAGCCGAAGACACAAAGGAAGTCTGTGCTGAAGCGGACAACCGCACAACGAAAGGAGAGGAACGGATCCTGCTGATTGACGATGAGCCCCTGTTGGCGGCACTGGGGCACGATCTGTTGAATTCTCTCGGCTACAAAATCAAGATCGCGACCGACAGTCGCAACGCCCTGGAAATATTCAGGGCCGACCCGCAGGGCTTCGATCTGGTGATCACCGACCAGACCATGCCCTACCTGACCGGCACCGAGTTGACACAGGCCATGCTGCACATTCGTCCCGACCTGCCGGTAATTATCTGTACCGGTTTCAGCGACCGCATCAACAAAGACAATTTCAAAAAATACGGGGCAAGAATGTTACTCAATAAACCGCTGGAGAAGAATCAGCTGGCTCGCGCGATCCGGGAAATTTTCGATACTTTCTAGCCGGTTATCTTGCTGTGGGTTGCGGTAATTTCCGAAATGATAGTGAATATTCCCCCGGGAGCAGCGGATGATCTGCCGCTCCCGGAGCTCGGACCGCTCTGAAATCAGGATTCCAGAGCTTGCGCTGTTTCCAGAATACTTTTCAGCTCCGCCAGGAATCCGGCAGAATAGGCCCCGTCAACAATTCGATGATCGGCTGAAAGGGTCACCCGCATCCGGCGACTGACCACGACTTGCCCATCCTTTACAATGGGCTCATCACTCATTGCTCCAACTGCCAGAATCGCCGCCTGCCCCGGAGGAACCAGTGCCGCAAATTCTTCCACTCCGAACATTCCCAGATTGGAAATGGAGAAATTCCCTCCGGAAAGATCTTCCTCAGTGGTTGTTGTGTTCCTGGCCCGTTCGATCAGCTCACGGCTTCTGGTCGCGAGCTGTTGCAGTGACAGCTTCTGGCAGTCCTTGATGACCGGCATCAGCAGCCCGTCCGCCAATCCCACGGCGATCGAAATGTTGATTTCCGGGTGCAGAATATATTTATCATCGGCAAAGGAAGCATTGGCCAGGGGGAATTTCTGCAGTGCCACGGCCACGGCCCTGATGATCAGGTCATTGAGCGAAAGTTGGATGCCGGTCTCTTTGACCCTGCGGTAGAGGTTTTCCGCTTTTGTCATGTCGATGGCGATCGTCACCGGGAACTGGGGAATGGTCCACCCCGAGGTCACGGTTCTGGCAATGGCGGTCCGTATCCCCGAAAGGGGCAGGAAGTTTTCTGTCACCGGGGACTGACCGGGGAGGTGTGTTTCCTCGGCAATCGGTTCCACAACCGCGATCGCCTCCTCTCCGGGGTCGCCGGACCGGGAAATCCGGTCAGCAATTTCCTGATCAGAGACTGAGGGGTCCGCGATAATTGCGAGCAAGGTGCCAACCGGTGCCGTTTCTCCTGCCGGAACAATGATTCGCCGTAAAATACCCTGTGCCGGGACCTCAATCGCCTGGGAACTCTTGTCTGTTTCGACCTCAAGAACCTCGGTCTCCGGGGTCACCTCTTCTCCCTCATTGACCAGCCACTCAAGGATTGTTCCCTCTTCCATGGTGAGGCCCCATTTGGGCATGGTCAGCTCATAAATCAACGATTCATCCATAGATATTTGTCCTTTTCTCCGATTATCAGCTCGCCGCCGGGATTTTTTTCTGCTCCAGAACCGCCCGAACAGCCGTCGCGATTTTGGAGGCATCCGGCAGATAGGCATCTTCCAGTACCGGGCTGAAGGGAACCGGGGTAAACGGAGGAGTCACCATCTCTATCTGCGTTTTCAACGCGTAAAAAGCTTTCTGGGCAACCATGGCCGAAATGTCAGCAGCCATTCCACAGCGACCACTGGCTTCATCGACGACGACAAGCCGCCCGGTTTTCTCAACGCTGCTGAGGATTGTTTCCGTATCCAGTGGCGAGGTTGTCCGTGGATCAATAATCTCAGTTTCGATACCATCTTCAGCCAATAGCGCTGCGGCCTCGCTGGCCCTGTGGACCATAAGGCCGAGGGCGACAATTGTGACATCCTTTCCCGCACGAACAATATTTGCCTGTTTGAAGGGGATCGTATAGCTGTCCTCGGGAACTTCGCCCTGTAGTGCATACAGCGCCTTGTGCTCACAGAAAATGACCGGATCATTGTCCCTGATTGCGGTGGTGAGCAGTCCTTTGGCATCGTAAGGTGAAGAGGGAACGACGACCTTGATTCCCGGAATATGAGTGAAGACCGGGTACCAGCACTGCGAATGTTGTGCTGCGGCACGGAAGCCCCCACCGATTGTCGTGCGGATAACAACGGGGGTTTTCGCTTTGCCACCGAACATATAGCGGAACTTGGCGGCCTGGTTGGCGATTTGATCGAGGCAGACCCCCATGAAATCAATAAACATCAGTTCGGCCACCGGACGGAGCCCGCAGGTCGCAGCCCCGATTGCCGCACCGATGTATCCCGACTCTGAAATGGGCGTATCCATGATACGATCGCCGAATTTTGCATACAGACCTTTCGTAACCCCCAGTACACCGCCCCAGGCATCCAGCGGCTGGTCGGTTCCCCGACCGCCACAGACATCTTCACCCATGACGATAACCGAATCGTCCCGTTCCATTTCCAGTGCCAGTGCTTCATTTATGGCCTGTGAATAGCTGATTTTCCTTGCCATGACTTCGCTCCTCTCGATTTTCAGGTTCAGTATGATACGTAAACGTCTGTAATCAGGTCGGATAAGGGTGGCTTCGGTGCGGCCTTGGCTTTTACAACAGAGTCATCAACCAGTGCCTTTACATCCTGATCAATCGCATCAAGTTCGGTGGAAGTCAGCATTTCCGCTGAGACAACCTTGTTTCTGAACTGCAGGAGACAATCGACGGTTGCGCGGATTTTCTTGACCTCATCCTTGGAACGATAGGCCATTGCATCACCTTCAAAATGTCCGTAATAACGGGTAAATTTGACTTCAAGCAGAGAAGGACCACCGCCATTGCGGGCTCTCTCAATCATTTCACCGGCGGCTTTGTGAACGGCAAAGAAATCAAATCCATCCACGGTAATACCCGGCATACCAACCCCCTTGGCCCGGTCTGCAAGGTTTTCAACACCGGGAACCGTATATTTCGGCGAGGTGGTTTCCGCATAGCCGTTGTTTTCAATGACGAAAAAGCAGGGCAGGTCCCAGGCCATGGAAAGGTTCATGGCTTCATAAACAGTTCCCTGATTCGAGGCCCCGTCACCAAAAAAGGCAACGCCGACCCCCCCGGTCCCCTTATATTTTGCCGCCAGACCTGCACCACAGATCAATGGCGGCCCGGCACCGACGATTCCATTTGCGCCCATCATCCCTTTATCCAGATCGGCGATGTGCATTGACCCGCCCTTCCCACCGCAGGTTCCGGTTTTTTTGCCGTAGATCTCAGCCATCATGGCGTGAATATCGACTCCTTTGGCAATGCAGTGGCCATGGCCGCGATGGGTACTGGCGATCTTGTCGTTGTCATCGAGATGCAGACAGACACCGGTGGCGCAGGCTTCTTCCCCGGCGTAGAGATGGACGAATCCGGGTATTTCACCGGTTGCAAATTCGATATGCAGACGTTCTTCAAATTCACGGATCTCCCTCATGGTTCTGTATGCTTTGAGGAGATTTTCTTTTTTCCATTGCTTGGGCATAGGGCCTCCCTTCCTTTTCTGTGCTGGTTAGGGTCGAATTTACGGCTTATTTTGAACTGATCACTGATAAATCAATAAAATTTCAAATCTCACCTTCTGAAGCGGAAACGGTTCAACTCTTCCGGGAGAGTCGGGTCAGTTACCAAAAAGCTTCTGGAGGCCTTTGAAGGCCATTGAATAGATTCCTTCGATAATATCTTTTGCTTCCGCTTCGGGAACCCCCCTGGGTTGAAAAGAACTCGACCATTCCAACTTACAGCACTGATCATTGATCTCCAGGATTCTCACCGTAGCCAGATAGTCCTCAAGCGGCAGAGGTGAACTGACAATTGAGTAGCTGAATTTTTTCGCCTCTTTGTCGAAGTTTTCCAGTCGCTCGATAATCTGCGTACCATCCTCCAGAATGAGAGTCCGTACCGCCCCGACTCCAGAACCCTGGGTGGTACTTTCCGTAATTGCCGAGATAAATCCGGTAAGACCGTTAAAGTCGCTGACGATTTTCCAGACGTCCGCTGCCGGGGCATGAAGTTCAGTACTCATCGAAACCGTTGTCATGATCTCTCCTTTGTTGATTATGCCGATCCCATCGGCGGAAGGGCCAGCGGGTCTGTGCCCGGTTTCCATGGTTTGAACCCAAGGGTTGCATCTGTTCAGTGGTGCGACGGATGACCTCGCGCTGCCCACTTCAAGGACCGCATGAACCCCTCCCTGGGGCTTGACTGTCGCCATCCGGGCGACAGACACCCTTGAAGTGGGCCCCCCGAGGTCATCCGGCTGAATAGTTTCAGCATGGCTATGAGAGCCTTTATGGCAAGGCTTATGCCCAATAGCGGCTGGACTCCACGCTGTTTATCAATAAAAAGTTTTCCCCTGTAAATTCAAGATATTGCAGACGAGCATTTTTCTAATGAATAGAATCATCAAGCAAAAATATGTTTGTCGGACCTTCCCCTGGTGGAACATTCTGCACCACACGCTTCAAACTGGAACATCTGTCTCTTTCGCGCGGGAAAGTGTTTCAGGCAAAGGACGGGCGATGGTGCCCGGATTTCGAGATCCTGATGTTCTTAAGGGAAAAATCGGCAAGCAGTATTTTATCTTGTATAATGAAACAGAATCCGCGCACTTACTTTAAGTTCTGTTAGAAAATGGAGGGGGGGCAGGAGAACCGAACATGGAGAAGTTCTCATAGGGGGAAAAGGCTGTCATGTTGATCAAAAACGGGATCAAGCATATCGCAAGAGTCGAATCCGCCGTTGCAAACCAATCCTGTAAAAAACAGCTGGACCTCGACAACCCCATTGTTTTCTCCTGGGCTCGCAGTCTGGAAAAGTACGGGCTGGATCCGGGCAGTCCTGCAAAAACCAGAATTCTGACCCATTCCGAACTGGTGTCCTACAAAGAGTCCCGAGAAACTTTTCTGCGTATCTCCCGAGCAGGTCTCGAAAGACTCTTTCAACAGGTTTATGCCTCCGGGTATGTGGTGTTGCTCGCCGATGACAAGGGCGTGACCATAGATGCCATCGGTGACCCGAAATATCAAAAGGATCTGAAGGAGGCGGGGCTTTGTGAAGGTGCTCTCTGGGCGGAAAATGAGGAGGGAACCTGTGGTGTTGGTACCTGCATCGAAACAAAGCAGGCACTGACGATCCATAAAACTGAACATTTCAGAGCCCGTCATATCGATCTCACCTGTACGACCGCCCCCATTTTTGATCCGCAGGGGAAATTTCTGGGGGCTATAGATGCATCTGCACTTTATTCTCCTGATGATAAAAGAAATCAGTCCCTCGTATTTCAACTCGTTGCCATGGCTGCAAAATTGATCGAAAATGCTTTCTTTCTCCAGGAGTTCCGTAATGATCGGATTCTCAGCTTATGTGATCGCCCCGAACTTGCTGAAGTGGTGACTGAACATCTGCTCGCCCTGAATTTTGAGGGCCAGATTATTGCGGCCAACAGCAGCGCGATATTGCACCTCGACAGAACGGTGAAATACGGGTTGATAGGCCGACACATCAGTGAAGTTTTTAATTTAAAATTTACCGGGCTTATGGATCTTTTTACCAAATGTTCCGATCCTCGCTGTGCGATTCGTGCTGTGGACGGAACCCTGTACTTTGCCGCAATGAAGGGCTGGGGTTCCCGGGAACTTCAGGCCAGCAGCCCTATCGGGCGGACAAAAACAACGATCATTGCCGACCGGCAAACCGTTTCTCCTCTGACCCTGGAACGGCTGGCCGGAAAGGACCGGCAGCTGAATACCGTTGTTGATTGTATTAAGCGCATCGTCAATAAAAAACTCCCGATTATTCTCAGCGGAGAAACCGGAACCGGCAAAGAAGCATTTGCTCAGGCGATCCACCAGATCAGCAAACGGGCCGAAAAACCATTTGTTGCGGTTAATTGTGTTTCAATTCCGGAGACCCTCATTGAAAGTGAGCTCTTCGGATACAAACAGGGTGCTTTTACCGGGGCCTGCAGTAAAGGGATGCGTGGAAGGATTCTGCAATCTTCCGGTGGAACACTTTTTCTGGACGAAATCGGTGACATGCCCCTCCCGTTGCAGGCACGATTACTTCGGGTTTTAGCAGAACAGGAGGTTGTCCCCCTGGGAAGTAATACTCCCGTTCCGATCGATTTAAACGTGATCTGTGCAACCCATCAGAATCTGGAAGAGCTGGTTGCTAAAGGGGCGTTCCGGGAAGATCTCTTCTATCGTCTCAATGGGATACTCTTAAAACTCCCCCCGATTCGCGAACGTTCCGATAAAAGAGTCCTCATCGATTCCGCATTTGCCGCCGAAGCGGGTGACAGATATGACAAGGTTCGACTTGATCACAAGGTTCTGAGTTTTCTTGAGCGTTACCCCTGGCCCGGAAATATCCGTCAATTACGTAATGCTTTGCGCTTTGCCCTGGCCATAAACGAATCCGGAACGATCGGAGTCCCGGATCTGCCTCCTGAGATAACTCACTCAAATTCTTCCCGGGTTGCAGCTGAGGATTGCAGCGGCCTGCCGGGGGGGTCAAAGGAACACCTGCGGCGAAATACCATGGAACAGCTGGAATCCGAGGCATTGATCAACGCGCTGAAGAAACATAAGTGGAAAATTTCCAGTGCCGCCAGAGATCTCGGTATCGGCCGGGCCACGATATACCGGAAGATGGAGAAATACGCGATTGTTCCACCCAATATGCGCTAGTAGCCCATATCTTATAAACTTTCGGATCTCGCTGGCTGCCGGCTTTTGTCACGCCGGCTGTGTTGTACTTTACATACGTATTCCGGAGAAAGTGGGCCACCGATTATGATATTGGTAAGCTCCGGTTTTTTTGTTTAACCCTTGACCGAAGCCCCGGGGCCGTAGTGACCGCTTTTCCGGATTGCCCTGTTTGGCTCGGGGTGAATTCGCCAGTGATGACAGATTATTGATTATCCCAGATTAACGACCCTACGCAGCAGATAAGCGGGTGACAACCAGTTCTGGACGATGTTGCTCTGCCCGCCACAAATCGTACTGTAACTGCTGGTTAAGCCAGCTTTCTGATGACGTGTCAAAAGCGATCGATAGCCGGACCGCCATTTCGGGACTGATCCCCGCCTTGCCATTGATAATGCTCGATAAGGTTTTACGACTGACACCCAGTGCTTTTGCGGCATCGGTCACAGTTATCCCCAGTGGCTCGAGACAGAGTTCCCTGATTATTTCACCCGGATGGGGAGGATTGTGCATCAACATAATAGCTCCTTAGTGATAGTCCTCGTAGTTTACAATCTCGGCATGTTCACCACAAAAACGGAAAGTGACACGCCAGTTGCCACTGACCCGTACAGACCAGATATCGGATCTGTTCCCGGTAAGAGGATGGAGATAGAGTCCGGGCAGATTCATATCTTCAGGGGCGGTTGAAGCATTCAGTCGACCGAGGATTAATTGCAGCCGTTTTGTGTGTTTGGCTTGAATTCCGCTCTTTTTCCCGGTTCTGAAGAAAATTTCCAAGCCTTTATGTTTAAAACTCCGAATCATGCCTTATTGTAACCCGAGTCGTTATGGGTTTCAAG
>JAADGW010000238.1 GCA_013152145.1 Deltaproteobacteria bacterium | reverse complement strand
ATCAGATAATCCGGAAAATCCTGCCGCAACCGTTCCAACAACGGCCCGGCGGCGCGGGTTTCACCGACGGAAACCGCGTGAACCCAGATAATCTTCTGCCCACGGAAACACTCCAGCTGTTCAGCCGACAGGTGGCCGAGGCGCTCACGAATCCCTCTCCGGCTCTTGCCGTACTGATAGCCCCGCAGCAGATAATAAGGCACGAGGAAGATGGCCGCAATCAGCAGCAGCAGATCATACAGCAGATACACCGTATTCCTCCAGACGTGCCTGAGCGGTTTGCTGATTCAATTCCATCGCCTCGATAAGCCGTTCGCGAAAACGCTCAACCCCCTCTTCCCGGTCAAAACGGAGCGGTTCGCCGAAAGCAAAGACCCCGCGGCCGAAAGGATAAGGCAGCAGGAACCGGTCCCAGGAGTTGAACCGATGCCCCCGGCTGCAGACAAAAGCCATCGGCACCACCGGCCGGCCGCTCAAGCGCGCCAACTGCACAAGTCCGTCCTTCAGTTCATGGCGCGGCCCTTTCGGGCCATCCGGGGTGATGACCAGGTCGACCTTTTCCCGGGACAGGGCAACCAGCTCTTTAAACGCGGCGCGGCCACCGCGCGATGATGAGCCACGCACCGCCTGCTGACCGAAGTAGCGCATGACCCGGGCAATCAATTCACCATCCTTGGAGGCACTGATCAGAATCTTGCTGCCCGGGCCTCGATAGCCCTTGACCATCAACAGCAGTTGATCGTGCCAGAAGGCCAGAATCAGATGCTCACCCCGTCGCCAGATCGCCTGCGGTTGTGCTTCACCGACAAACTCGATCCGGTTCAGAGAAAAGAGCAGACGGATGACAAAGGCCGCCAGAAACGGGCCGACGACCACCAGCAACCGGCCCCCCAACCGCATCAACCCTGCTCCTGAAATTGAAGATCGTACAACCGCTGGTACAGCCCGCCCTTTTCCAGCAACTGCTGATGACTGCCCGTCTCCTTGATCTCACCAGCCTCAAGCACCAGGATCCGGTCCGCATGCATCACCGTCGACAGGCGATGCGCAATCACAAAAGTTGTGCGGTTACGCATCAGGTTGCCGAGGGCCTGTTGTACCATCGCCTCGCTTTCCGTATCGAGGGCACTGGTCGCCTCATCCAGCAACAGGATCGGGGCATCACGCAGAATTGCCCGGGCGATACAGATCCGCTGCCGCTGGCCGCCGGAGAGCCGGACGCCACGATCACCGATCATCGTTTCATAACCCTCCGGCAACAGGCGGATAAACTCATCGGCGTAGGCCTGACGAGCGGCGGTCTCGACCATTTCCCGATCAGCATCCGGGCGACCATAACGGATATTGTTCAGCAGACTGTCGTTAAACAGGAAGGTTTCCTGATCAACCAGCGCCAGATTATCGTGCAGGCTTTTCTGGGTTACAGTGCGAATGTCATGCCCATCAATAAGGATTCGTCCCGCCTGGGGGTCGTAGAAGCGATTCAACAGACTGATGATGGTACTCTTACCGGCCCCGCTCGGCCCGACCAGAGCAATCACCTCGCCCGGTCGGGACGTGACCGAGAAGTTCCGCAGCACCACTTCGTCATCATAGGCGAAACTGACATTTTCGAAGTTGACCTGTCCACAACTGCGCGGCAGCTCCAGCGCATCAGGGGCGTCGACAATCTCAGCCGGTTGATCGAGGATTTCAAACACCCGCTCGGCGGCGCCGAGAGCCTGCTGAATGATATTGTTGACCCGGATCAGGCGCTTCAGCGGGGTATACATCAACAGGATCGCCGCGAGGATGGAAAACAGCTCGCCTTTGGTGATTTCTTCTGCCATGACCCGGTTCAGTCCGTACCAGAGCACCGCCGCAACCCCGAACGAGGTCAGAAGTTCGATCACCGGCGAAGAGGCCGCATCGTAACGGAAGGTTTTACAAATGAAGCGGAAATAACCGTCATTCTCCCGTTTAAACTTCTGATCCTCCCGCTTTTCGTTGCCGAAAGCCTTGATCACCTTGATTCCGGAAAAAGTCTGTTCCAGCACCAGGGTGACATTCCCCATCGCCCCCTGCCCGCGCCAGGAGAACTTCTTGATCTTTCGGCCCAGCGCCGAGGCGGGCCCGGCAGCGGCCGGGATGACGACAAAAGCCATCAGCGCCATTCTCCAGTCCGCATAAAAAGCGTAGCAGGTCAGAGCGATCAGCGTCGTCGCTTCGCGTAGAACGGTCACCAGGACATCCGACAATGCCGCTTGCATGACATTGACATCGTTCAAAATCCGCGACATCAGGGAACCGGACGAGTTGTTGACGAAAAACCGCATCGACAACTTGAGGGTGTGACTGTACATCCGATTACGGATATCCTGAATCGCCGACTGACCGGCGATACGAATATTGTACTGCTGGATATAACGTGAAATGCCCTTGAATGCAGCCAGGCCGACGACCAGAAACGGGATCCAGTTGATCATGCTGAGGTTGCCGGCAACAATCAGGTCATCGACGAACGGCTTGACCAGATAAGCGATGATCGCATCCGATCCGGCGACGCCCAGCGACGCCAGCATGGAGAGGGCGATCCGACCTTTGTAGGGAGCGGCATAGCGCACCAGCCGCAGATAGATGTTTTTCTCTTTTGAATCCACTAGTTCGTTCCATCGGTCGGGTTAATTGCTGACATTTCTGCGACCATCTCCGCGACCCGCATTGAGCAGCCCGGTTCACCCATCAGCTGAGCGACTGCGGCCAGACGCTGACGCATCGCTGCCGCGTAATCCCGATCATCCAGCAAACGCAGAACCTCTGCACTTAGAGCCTCGGGGGTTGCGGCAGCCTGAATAAACTCGCGCGCAATCTCTTTACCGGCAATGATGTTGGTCAGCCCGGCATAGGCGACCTTGATCAGGCGTCGGCCAATCTGATAACTGAGCGGGGCAACCTTGTACAGAATAGCCAGCGGTGTCCCCACCAATGTGACCTGCAAAGTCACCGTCCCCGAAACCGTCAACACCGCGTCGCAGGCCGCTGCAACTTCGTAAATATTCTCCTCGACCAGCTCGATCGACAGCTGACTGCCCTGAAGTCGGTCGATAAAATACTGCCGGGACAGCGAAGGAGCGACCGGCAGCAGAAACTTCACTTCGGGTTTCTGCTGCTGAATCTGTTGTGCCGTCGCCAGCAGGGTCGCAAAGATATACTTCAGTTCACTGTTGCGGCTGCCGGGAAAGATACCGACAACCGGATCGGTGGCGGCAATCCCCAGGCGCCCACGGAGTAAACCGGTCGGCTGATTCACTGCAAACTCGTCCAGCAGGGGGTTACCGACATAACTGGCGCTGACACCGTAAGGCTGATAGATTTCCGGTTCAAAAGGGAAAATCAGCGCCAGGCGATCAACCCGGGCGGCGATCGTTTTTGCCCGACCGCTGCGCCAGGCCCAGACCTTGGGACTGATATAATAGAGCACCGGCACGCCGACCTGTTTGGCGATCCTGGCCAAACGCAGGTTAAAATCGGGAAAATCGATCAGAACCAGCAGATCCGGACGCGCCGCTCCCTGCAACAGTTTCTTTAACTGTCGAAAGCGGGCAATCAGCCGCGGCAACTGAAACAGAACCTCGACCAGCCCCATGACCGATAACTCATCGGACGGGAAGACGATCCGGCAACCGGCAGCTTTCATCCGTTCGCCGCCGACACCGAAAAATGTCAGCTGTGGATAGTTTTCCGCCGCCGCCCGCAACAGGTTGCTGCCGTGCAGATCACCCGAAGATTCACCGGCAACAATCATGATCCTGCGATCTTGTTTGTCCGTATTTTCGTACATCAATCAGCAGACCTAAAAAAGCAGAAGTAGCGAGACCTTTACGGCTCTCGCTACTTCTGCTCAACTAAACGGATGACAAAATTCAGCGAGCCAGGCCACGCTTGCTTTTCTTAAGAAAACCCAGATAAGTTGCCACCTCTTCAGCCGCAGCAGAAAAATCGGTTTCAATCTTTACAATCGCGTCTTCAAGTTTCAGGTTCGAGCGGAACACCAGTTTGTACATCTGCTTGATATTGGCCAACGCCTCAGCACTGTAGCCGCGCCGCTTGAGGCCGGTCAGATTGACGCCGACGGTCGATGCCCGATCTCCCTGCACGATCGAATAAGGAGCAACATCCTGGGCAATCATCGAGCCGCCGCTGGCCATTACATGACAACCGATCCGGGTAAACTGGTGCACGGCTGACAGCCCCCCGAGAATAGCAAAATCATCGATTTCGACATGACCGGCCAGCGTCGCACAGTTGGCAAGAATAACATGATCCCTGACAATACAATCGTGGGCCACGTGCGAATACGCCATGAACAGGTTATCACTGCCGATCCGGGTCACCCCACCGCCATCCTCGGTCCCGAGATGAATAGTAACAAATTCACGGACCTTGTTCCGATCACCGATCTTCAGCGTCGATTCTTCCCCGTGAAACTTGAGATCCTGCGGAACGGCACCGATCGAGGCAAACTGGAAAATCTGATTCTCCGCACCGATCTCGGTCCGCCCTTCAATAACCGTATGCGGACCGACACTGGTACCGGCACCGATGCTCACGTCCTCACCGATTACCGCGTAAGGACCGACCTTGACGCTCGGATCGAGCTTTGCGCCCGGAGCAATTATCGCCGTCGGATGAATCATTTGCGTCTCCAATCTATTTATCGGCAAAGGTCGCCCTCAACTCAGCCTGGGCAACCAGTGTCTCGCCGACGTACGCCTTGCCTTCAAACTGGTAAATGCCGCGACGCTTGGAAAGAATCTCCAACTCCAGCCGCAGAACATCGCCCGGCAGGACCGGCTTGCGAAAGCGGGCCTTGTCGATGCCGACAAAATAGGTCACCTTGCTATCGCCGATTTCGTCAACCACCGAGGTATAAGCCCCGCCGACCTGGGCCATCGCTTCAATAATCAGCACTCCGGGCATGATCGGATGTCCGGGGAAATGCCCCTGGAAAAAGGGCTCGTTAATCGTCACATTCTTGTAGCCGATGACCTTTTTCCCCTCCTCGACTTCTTCGAGACTATCAACCAGTAAAAATGGATATCGGTGCGGCAAAACCTTCAGAATTTCCATGATATTCAATTTCAACATATTCAATTCTCCTTAACCAGTACCTCAAGTTCAGCAAGGCGCTTTTTCAATTGTTGCAATTCTTTGCGCATCTCCGGCAGCTTCGGCAAAGTCATCGACATTCTCAACCATTGTTTATGTGGAAGCAACGGCAGCCCGGACAGCACCTGATTCGGCTCAACGTTGCCGGAAGCGCCCCCCCGGGCGCCGATCGTGACGTTGTCGCCGATCGTGACATGACCGGCGACCGCAGACTGGCCGCCGAAGGTGCAATGCCGTCCGATCCTGCTGCTTCCGGCGATGCCCGATTGTGACACCAGGATACTGTCTTCGCCGATTTCGGCATTGTGTCCGATCTGCACCAGATTATCCAACTTGGTGCCACGACCTATCCGGGTTTCACCAAGAGCCGCCCGATCGACACAACTGCAGGCACCGATCTCGACATCATCCTCAAGCACGACAATACCGACCTGGGGGATTTTGTAATAACCGGCCCCATCCGGCGCAAAACCGAAACCGTCAGCACCGATGACTGCAGCAGGTTGCAGGATCACCCGGGAGCCCAAACGGCAACCCTCCCGGACAATAGCCCCGGCATGCAGTAGGCAGTCGGAGCCGATCACCGCGTCGGCATAAACCACCACCCCGGGATGAAGAATCGTGCCCGCACCGATTTTGACGTTCTCACCGACAACCGCCCCCGGATAAACCGTCACCGAATCCGCCAAATCCGCCGAGTCCGCAACCAACGCTCCCGGCATAACCCCTTTGCCGCTCTCAGCAGGTCCCTGCAGAAAGGTCAGGATTTTGGCAAACGCCAGATACGGGTTGGCGGCGATCAGCAGGTTCAACCCCGGCGCATCAACACCGGGAGCAACGATGACCGCCGAGGCTTGACAGGTCTCCAGTTTTGACAGGTATTTAGGATTGGCAACAAAGGTGATGTCCCCTGCTTGCGCCTGGTCTATCGGGTAAACCCGATGGATCACAAGGTCCGGATTCCCCCGCAGATCGGCACCGATCAATTCGGCAAGTTGCTTGAGTGCTGCAGGCATTATTTTTGCGTTGCGTCGAAAGCTTTGATCAACTTATCGGTCAGATCGATCTTTTCGTCACCATAAACAACGGCCCCCTGATTCTTTTCGAGGATCATCTGATAACCACCATCCTTGCCCAGCTTCTGCAGGACAGCAAACATCTGGTTGAGAATCTGCTTGGTATGATCGGCATCTTTTTGTTGCAGATCTTCCTTGACGTCTTTCTGAAAACGTTGCAGTTCCTTGACGTTCTGCTGAAAATCCCGCTCTTTTTGTGCCTTGGCGCTATCCGAGAGCAGGACCGCCTGTTTCTGCAGCTCTGCTTTCATTTTCTTCAAATTTTCCTGCTTGGTCTTAAACTCCGCCTCGTACTTTTTCACCTGTGAGGCGATCTCATTCTTTGCCTTGATCCCGGCCTGAGACAGGTTCAAAGCCTTCTGCAGATCAACATAAGCAATTTTGGTGTCCGCCAGAACCGGTGCGGCCAGCAACAACAATGCGATCAATACAGCGATAACCTTGTTCATTCTTTCCTCCTGTTGTACGACTCTTAAAAAGCCGTGCCGATAGAAAATTCAAAAACTGATTTTTTTTCATCCTGTTCAGGCGCCAGGTTGTAGCCCCACTCAAAACGCAACGGGCCGAGGGGACTGTTCCAGCGGATTCCGGCACCAACACTGTTACGCATCTCGGAAAGATAATCACCGCCGTCCAGCCAGGCATTGCCGGTATCATAAAAGAGCACCCCCTTCAGACCCAGTTTTTTGGAAACCGGGAAAAGATACTCGAAATTGAGGTAACCCATCGCCTTGCCGCCGATAAAATCATCTCCCGACTTCGGCCCGACCTCACGGGTTTTAAAGCCACGTATGGTGCGAATTCCGCCCAGGTAGAAACGCTCACTGAGCGGCACCTCGTCGCTGCCGGTGGCGACCACGTAGCCGGTTTCGCCATGGATGGAAAAGACCGTATCCCAGAACAACGGAAAAAACTGTCGATGTTCGATGAGCATTTTGGCGTAGTTTTCAGTGCCGCCGAGACCGGCATACTCCAAAGTAAAATGGGAGATACCGCCCCGACTCGGGTCCTGGTGATTGTCGGTACTGTTGCGGGAGATTTCACCGGTAATCGACGACAGGGTCGAATCACCGACCGCGTCCAGGATCGTTCGGCTCGTCACGCCCGGGGCGACATCCAGGATCTGCTTCTGCTCATAGCGGTAAGACAGGAAGGCTTTGGTATCTTTGGCAATCGGATAACCGGCCCTGATCGCCCCGCCGTTTTTGTATTCACTGTAGTCAGTATATTCATACTCGGTTTTATAGACCTCGAAACCCACCGTCCAGTCGGTATCAAGAAAATAAGGGTCGGTCACGCCGAGGGAGTAAGTCTGGGTTTTACTGCTTAATGAGGCCGTCAGGTTAAGCTTCAACCCGTAGCCCATAAAGTTATTCTGGGAGACGGACCCCTGCAAAACAAACTGATCGACCGACGAATAGCCGAAGCCGATGGAAAATGTTCCGGTCGGCTGCTCCTTGACATCGATATCGAGAATCGCCTGATTCTCTGCGGAGCCGGGACGGGTGGTAACGTTAACCTCCTCGAAATAACCGAGATTACGAATATTCCGGTTCCCCTCTTTGATCTTGCTGGCGCTGTACTTGTCCCCCTCGATAATCGGCATTTCACGCCGAATAACCTTATCACGGGTCTGGGTATTGCCCCGCACCTCCAGACGTTCGATATAAACCTGAACCCCCTCTTCAATATCAAACATCAGGTCGATCGTCAGCTTTTTCTTGTGCTTGTTGCTGAGCGGCGCAATGTTGACATGAGCGTAGCCCTCATCAGCATACAGATCGGTTAACCGCTCAATACTTTTGCGCAGTTCCGAGCGGTTGAAAATCTCTCCCGGCTTCAGGCTGACCAGGGTCAGCAGCTCATCGCTCGGCTTCAACAGGTCCCCCTTGAAGCCGATAGTCCCGACGCGGTACTGCGGACCTTCATCGATCTCAATCAGAATGTCGAGGTAGCGGTTGTCCTTGACCAGGGTCAACTCCGGCTGTTTGACTTTGACATCTATGTAGCCTTTGTCCTGGTACGCAGCCTTGATCCGTTCAACATCCAGATCCATAACGTCTTGCTGGTAGATACCGCGTCCGGTCATCCAGGACAACCACCAACGTTCCTGAGTTTCCATGACATCTTTCAGATCATCAGCGTCAATCGCTGTGTTGCCGACAAAGCGGATGGCATCGATCAGCACCTTTTCACCTTCGGTGATTTTGAACGTCAACACGGCTTCGTTCTGCTCGTCAATTTTCACGTCCGCCTTAATAACAACAGCACGATAGCCTTCTTCAGCGTAAGCGTTTTTGATCTTCTGAATACTCTGCGCAACCTTGGCGTAACTGTAAATCTCCGGGATTTTCAGACTGACCAGCGGTCGCAACTTCTCTTCGCTGAGTTCGTCATTACCCTCAAACCGGATATCACGCACCAACGGCAGCTCGGTAACCACAAAGGTGAGAATCTTTGCGCCCTGGACCTCGGTCAACTTCGCTGAAATGTCCTCAAATCGGCCGAGAGCGAAGATGCTGTGCATCGCCGCATCGACCTCCCCAAGGGTCACCTGATCCCCCGGCTTAATCGGCGTAGCCGCCAGGATGGTAGACGTTTCAATGCGATCATTTCCCTCAATCTGGATATCAGACACTTTGAACCCCTGAGCACCGGCAGCAACCGCGAACAACAGCAGACAGAGTGTCAGCAACAATCTTTTCAACATCAGCTTCCCTCAGCTATGAATTAAAAAACCAAAAGGGGATTATAGGAAATCGCCCCCAGGAGTTCAACCGGAATCCCTGGCAGGTGGATGATGTAGCCCACCCGGGTCGAATGCGTGATACAAAATCGGGGTAACCGCCGACGGTTCAGTGGTCATTGCAGTAAACAAATACTTGCGCTTTATGCTGTCGGGCAGTCAGGGTTAATTAAAATATAATCTATTCAGCAGGATGGCCTACTTCAAGGGTGTCTGTCGCCTGGATGGCGACAGTCAAGCCCCAGGGATGGGTTCATGCGGCCCTTGGAGTGGGCAGCGCGAGGCCATCCAGCGCGCTGCTGAACAGTTAATTCAAAATATCGTCCGCCAGGCGACCGTCCTCTATCTGTAAGATTCGGTCCAGGCTGGCGGCCAGGGTGCGGTTGTGGGTGACAATGATCATCGTCAGGCCGTGCTTACGGTGCATCCGGTTGAGCAGCGACATGATTTCGTCAGACGTCCCGCTGTCGAGATTACCGGTCGGTTCATCGGCCAGCAACAAGCGCGGCCCACGCACCAGCGCCCGGGCAATCGCCACCCGCTGTTGTTCCCCGCCCGAGAGCGCCCCCGGTTTATGCGTCAGGCGCTGCCCCAAACCGACTTCTTCGAGAAGTTTTCCGGCTGTCTGGAGCGCCTCCGCGCGCGCGACACCGCCGATCAGCAGCGGCATCATAACATTCTCAAGTGCGGTGAATTCCGGTAACAGCTGATTAAACTGGAAGACGAAACCGACGGTACGATTGCGGAAATTATCCAGCGCCGCACCACGCAGGCAGAACAGGTTCTCTCCCTCGAAAAGAATTTCACCGCCGCTCGGCTGATCCAGCCCCCCGAGAATATGCATCAGGGTGGTCTTTCCGGCCCCCGAGGTGCCGACCACAGCAACCCGCTCGCCGGCAACGATCTTGAGATTGATCTGCTGCAAAACCTTGATTTCACCACCGGGGGTCGCAAATCGCTTCTCCAGATCACAGATTTCGATCAGCGGTTTGTCACTCATAACGCAACGCCTCGGCCGGGTCCATTTTTGACGCCCGCCAGGCCGGATAGATGGTTGCCAGCAAGGAGATGGTCATCGCCATAATCATCACCGCCACCACGTCTGTCACGACGATATCGGATGGAAAGTGCTTCATGCCGTAAACCGCCTGATCAAAGATGCGGATACCGAAAGTCCGCTCAAGAAACTTGATGACCGCATCTGCGTAATGGGCCAGCAGCACACCGAGAGCGGTCCCGAGTCCCGTACCGACAGTGCCGATAATAACCCCTTCAAGAATAAAGATTTTCATGATGCTGTGAGCATTGGCGCCCATCGCTCGCAGGATGGCAATATCGCGGCTTTTTTCCATAACAATCATGATCAGCGTGGTCGCAATATTGAACGCGGCCACCAGAACAATGATTCCCAGCACAATAAACAGACCGAGTTTTTCCAGCCGTAGCGCCGAGAGAAAAGAGCCGTAAATACTCTGCCAGGGGCGGATCACGTAGGGGAAAGTAAACTGTTTGGCGAGTTCAGCGGCAACCGCGGGAGCCTCATCAAAACGATCGACGGTCAACTCGATACCGGAGACGACGCCTTCCGAATCAAAAAACTTCTGCGCCACCTTCAGGGGGATATAGGCATAAAAGCTGTCGACCAGACTGCTCTGTTTCTCAAAGATGCCGACCACCCGAAACGGTTTCATTTTGGGGATCATGCCGAACGGGGTGATGGTAAACATCGGCGGGATAACATTGATGATGTCACCGACGGTAACGCCGATGCTGGTTGCCGTGTCAATCCCGAGGATAATTCCCGGTCGGGCGGCATTGATATCAAAAAAACTGTCGAGAATCGGCCGCTCATCGACGGTGAGCAACTGTTGGGTGAAGATCTTGTGCTGCGCACCGACCCCCTTGACCTTAACCGCCGCGACATTCCCCTGCGATAACAGCATCGCTTCCTTGGAGACAAACGGCGTAGCGGAGACGACCTGCGGAATCTGCTTGGCCGCGGCAACCAGTTCATCCGGGTTTTCAAGCCCGCCACCGAACTTCTGGATTAACACATGAGGCACATTGCCGAGGATCTGCTGCCGCACCCCGTCGGTAAAGCCGGTCATGACCGCCAACACCAGAATCAGCGCGGCAACCCCGAGGGTCACTCCAGCAATTGAAATGAAGGAGATAATCGAAATAAAGGTCTGCTTCCGTTTGGCTCGCAGGTAACGGAGGCTGATAAACCACTCATATGCCATCGTAGTCCGTTTCGGTCGGGCACTCAGCCGACTTCGGGTCGCAACTGCGGAAACAGGATCGTCGCGGATCGACGCGGAGTTGGTCAACAGCATCACCAGCCGGTCGATGCCGATCCCTTCGCCGGCGGTCGGCGGCAAACCGTATTCAAGCGCCCGAACATAGTCTTCATCCATCGCGTGGGCCTCTTCGTCGCCGGCCGCTTTTTCCTCGAGCTGCTTGACAAAACGTTCTTTCTGATCGATCGGATCGTTCAACTCAGAAAAGGCGTTGGCCAGTTCGCGACCAACGATGAACAACTCAAAACGATCGACAATATCCGGCCGCTCATCATTTTTGCGCGACAGAGGGGAAATCTCGGTCGGGTACTCGGTGATAAAGGTCGGCTGCCAGAGTTTCGGTTCGACCACTTCATCAAAAATTTCGGCCAGCAGCTTGCCGTGGCCGACCGCCTCGTCCAACTCCAGGCCAATCGATTCGGCATAATTGAACGATTGCTGCCGATCTTCGAGCACCGCCATTTCGACTTCACCGTACTTAACGATCGATTCC